>JANLWJ010000085.1:0-2268 GCA_031364455.1 Actinomycetes bacterium
CCGTCCGTGAAAGCCCCCTCGGTTGTAGCTCACGGAATCGTCCGCTGGCCGTCGCCGAGAAGAAGTTTCCGGTGCCTCGGTCGGTGAAGGTCTCCCGGAAGGTGCAGTTCTCGCCATAGAAGAAGAGCAGAAGGTATTGGGTTGGCGTGGAATCCTCTTGATCAAATAGGGCCAGTACCGCCAACGTGACACGGGGGTCACCCGGAGTGACTCAGTGGCCGGTCCACTCGGGGGAGCGCTTCTCAGCGAAGGCGCGCGGTCCCTCGAGTGCGTCATCGGATGCGATCATCGCTCGGTACGCGGGCAGATCACCTGTGCGCAGCAGGCGGAAGCCCTCGTCTACTCGCACCCCTTCGGTCTCACGTGTCACTTCCAGCACAGCAGCGACAGCGAGCGGTGCGGACTCCTCGATGGCCGACGCAAGCTCGAGCGCAGTCGTGAGTAGGTCGGCCATCGGTACGACGCGGTTGACCAATCCCCACCGCAGCGCCTCGTCGGCGGTGATGCGGCGTCCGGTCAGCAGCCACTCCATGGCGATCGCCTGGGGGACTTGTGCCGGAATGCGCAGCAGCCCGCCGGAGTCAGCGACGATGCCGAGCTTGACCTCGGGCAGGGCGAACTCGGAGTGGTCAGCGGCCACGATGAGGTCGGCGGAGAGCGCGAGCTCGAAGCCGCCACCCATCGCCAGACCGTTGACTGCGGCGATCACGGGTTTGCCGATGTCGAAGAACTCAGTGAGCCCGGCAAAACCGCCGGGGCTGTGATCGGCGTCGACAGCCTCGCCACCGGCGGCGGCTTTGAGGTCCCAACCGGCGCTGAAGAAGCGTTCGCCTGCGCCGGTCAGCACGGCGGTACGTAACGCCGGGTTGTCGCGCAGCTCGGCGAAGGCGGCGTAGAGATCCATGCTTGTGGCGACGTTGATCGCATTCGCCTTGGGGACGTCGAGTGTGACGAGCAGGGTCGAGCCGCGAACCTCGGTGTGGACTGTCATCGAGCCTGTCCTTCCAGGGGGCGCAGCAGCGCGCGCGAGATGATGTGTCGCTGGATCTCGCTGGTGCCGTCCCAGATGCGTTCGACGCGGGCGTCGCGCCACCAGCGCTCGATCTTGTACTCGCGAACCAGACCCATGCCACCGAAGACCTGGACTGCTCGGTCAGTAACACGTCCAAGCGTCTCGGTGGCCATCAGCTTGGCCATGGCGACGTCGGTGTCGGTCACGGTGCCGTCGTCCACCCGCGATGCTGCTTGGAAGGTGAGCAGCTGTGCTGCCTCGATCTCCAGAGCGGAGTCGGCAAGCTGGAAGCTGAGCCCCTGAAAGCGGCCGATCGGCTGACCGAACTGTTCGCGGCTGACCGCCCACGACAGGGCTTCTTGCAGGACGCGCTGGGCCCGACCGACCGAGTTCGCGGCAACGGCGAGCCGAGTGGCGCCGAGCCACTGACCCATCAGGTCGAAACCTCGTCCCTCCTCGCCGAGCAGCGCCGACGCCGGCATTCTGACGTTGTCGAAGTGCAGCTCGCAGTGGTGGTAGCCCCGATGCGAGACGCTCGGGGAGCCCTTCGTGATGGTGAGCCCCGGTAGGTCGGAGTCGACGACGAAGGACGAGATCAACTTGCGCGGCCCCCGCGATGACTGTTCTTCACCGGTAGCGGCGAACAAGATGATGAAGTCTGAGATGTCTGCGTGGCTGATGAAGTGTTTGGTGCCATTGACCACCCACTCGTCACCCTCGCGCCGTGCCGTTGTCGTCATACCCCGCACATCGGAGCCGGCACCGGGTTCGGTGATGGCCAGGCACTCTTGCTTCTCGCCGCGGACGGTGGGCAGCAGGTACTTGTCGATCTGCTCGCCGGCGCAGCCCATCAGGATTCGGCTGGGTCGCGCCACAAAGTGGTGCAGTGCGAACGACGTACGCCCCAGCTCGCGCTCGACGAGAGCAAGCGAGACGGCGTCCAGCCCCGCGCCGCCGACCTCCTCGGGCATGTTGGCGGCATAGAGCCCGGCAGCCAGTGCCTTGGCGCGGATCGACGCAGCGAGCTCAGGGGTGACCTCGTCGAGCTTCTCGACCTCATCCTCGTGCGGCACCAGCTCGCGCTCGACGAACTGACGGACGGTGTCGACGATGGCACGCTGCTCGTCGGTCAGGGCGAAGTCCATCGCGTACTACTCCTTCAGTCGGTGGGCTTGCGGGGTGGAAGACCCATGACGTGGCCAACGTAGTCGGGGAGGGGGAGCGCGGCATGCGCTGTCTCGATCGCCGTCAGCCGC
>JANLWJ010000015.1:0-2305 GCA_031364455.1 Actinomycetes bacterium
TCGAACGCGCGCCACTTGCCGTTCGTGCAGAGCGTGCCGCCCTGGACCGGCTGGGCCTCGAACTCTATCACGTTCGTGTAGACGTTGGGGTTGGGCCCTGGCTCGACCGCCATGAACGTGGTGATGCATTTGTTTCCCGTAACGACCGGGTCGTAACCCTTGATCGTGATGCCGCCGCCACCGGTCGAGGGAAACGTGCTCTTGAGCAGCGGCCAGGCCTCGTAGCTCTCCTGGGCGGAGGCTGCCGGCGCACCGAACGCCAAAAAGACCAACAACATATAGGCTGAATACCGCATTTCACATCCTCCCAGATCGCGCCGCAATCGTAGCGGCATAATCCAGATACGGAGGAGATGCCGTCTGGTTGCAGGCGCGTCGCACTAGATCCTTCTGGATCCGAT
Source organism: Actinomycetes bacterium (assembly GCA_031364455.1). GTDB lineage: Bacteria > Actinomycetota > Actinomycetes > JAHEKZ01 > JAHEKZ01 > JAHEKZ01. Next base: position 402 of record JANLWJ010000015.1, read on the forward strand.
TTCCGGCAACCTCGTTGTGCCGCCGTATTCGATGTGGGAACGTCGGCGGGCCTGCAGCGTTGATGCGTTGCAGCGCCGGCTTGCGCGCGCCATATGCGAATCCAGCTTCTTTCCCCCTCTATTGCTCGAGGTTGCTGTCGTGTGGTTTGGTGAAGACGATCTCATCACGGTGAGCGTTGGCATGTGTGATCCGCAGCCGCGGCACCTGCTTGTACTCGGCGTACCCCTTGTCTGCGTTCCCTGGCATGAGCACTAACGCGAACGACTCGTGGTTACGCCCGCGTCCGGTGGTGGCGCGGATCGCCAACCGAGATAGGTCGAACGCCAGATGAAACCCGACCACCCTGGCACGACCTTCGTAGGCGGCGGGCAGGAACACCTGCTTGATGAACTCTGCCCGGCTCAGTAGCCGGATGCGTCCCTTCCCGCCCGCGGTTGCGGGCTTCCGTGTCTGGGCAAAGCGGCGCAGTTCAGCGAACCCTTCCGGCCCATTCGTGGGGAGGTCATCGTCATAGACCAGGCCCTCTTCGACACACGACCACCCACCCGCGGTGAGGCGGCAGTACTGCCAGTTCCCGAACCGCAACGCCTGGGCGTGGTCGACTCGGGTCTCGACGTCGACGATCAACATCTCCCGACAGTCGTCTGCCTGCCGCGCCGCTGAGCCTCGAGGCTTCCGCTGCTTCGCGTCGGTTGGCGGCGCCTTGGGGGTGAGGAGGGTGTGAGCGCGGACCGCAACAGCCAGCCGATCCTGGTTCACGCCAGAGGTACTGGCCACTGCGCCCACCCCGTCTCACGCCATTCAGGTTGGTCGAGATCAAGACCGACCACCATGGCGCGTAGAGCGTCGGCGTAGGCGACCAGCGCGAGGGCGAGCGCGTGCGCGAAGACAGCGAGACCGCGGAGGATCCGCTCGACTACCTCAACGATGGTGTCCCTCTGCTGAGCAGGCCCAGGCGGGGGAAGCGCCTTCTGGTCGTACTGGGCGCCGGTCTGACGCGCGTGGTCGTTCCGACACAAAACAACGGTCACGTCAGGCGCCGCCTCTTCGCCGAGGACGTGCTGGACTTCGAGCACCTCACCGTCGGTTTCACCACAAATGCAGCACGCCGCGTCGGCGGGGAGTCTGGCGCGCTTTCTGGCACGTCGACGATCGGCCTTGACGGGGTCAGGCTCCGGCAGTGGAGCGCTCAGTGCGGTGGTCACCATCGTTGACCTTTCCATTAGCAGCTAGCGGTCGACGTAGATGTCATCGAGGTCCATCTCTCCTCGGGTCCAGTGCTTCTCGACCTGCGATGGTCGGGTGGCCAGCTCGACCCCACCGACCCCCTTGCTCTTGAACTTCACCAGCGGCTTGGTGTCACCGGTCGCGAGGTAGTGCTCGGCGGCGTTCCAGTGCGCCGCGATCCTCTTGGCGGCCTCTGAGCCTCTGGTGCCGACTTCGCGGCGCCCATCGGGGGTAAGTACCGACATGCGCCGGTAGAGGCGGTCAGCTCGCTTGGCGACGGTCCTGCCGCGCCGTATCTCAAGTGCCTCGCCGACGTAGCGGCGCATCGTTTCCGGGGTGGTCCCGGCCTCCCGCGCTGCACGCTTGATCGACTTCCCGCGGCGCATCCGGTTGAGACCGTCGAGGGCGCGGCCGTAGGTGTCTCGGTTCCTGGGTGGGAGCGAGTCGTAGGCCTTAGGCCCGCGGATCGGGCGAGGTTGGCGCTTCATCGTCGTTGCCTGTCGGAGACTTCTGGGGAGGCGCCGGCCCGGTTACCGGCACCTCCCCAGACCCTCATTCGGGAAGGGTTGACAGGCCCATATGGACTAGCGAGGTCTCCTGCTGGGTCAGTGGCTGCAACCTGAAGTCCGGGTCCATACCGTAGAAACGACCTGCGATGAAGGGAACCTCGCTGGTC
>JANLWJ010000158.1:0-2287 GCA_031364455.1 Actinomycetes bacterium
GATCACCCAAAATGGTGCACCGTGGACCCTCATGTGACCAGAATGACTCCATCGGTCGACCCTTGCCACCAAGGGTCGATCTCGACACACTAACTGACCAACCAGTCAGTCAGGAAGAAGTTCGGACCGCGGACATCACGAACAGTTCCCTTAAGCCCAGGAGGACCAGGCATGCCGAACCAGGCCAACGATCCATCGCGACCGCCGCAATGGCGTCCGCAGTTGCACCGCCGCACTGTCCTCCAGGGGGGTGCCATCGCAGCTGTGGGTTTGGGGGCAGCTCCGCTGCTGGCTGGCTGCTCCGACGACGGTGGAACCAGCGCGGCCTCGGCAACCGACTACCCACTCGCCCGCCCAGACAACCCCGTCACACTGCCGATCTTCGATGACAACCAGCCGATCGAGAGCGGCCTGGAGCCCGAGAAGGCCGACACGCTCCGGGTTCTGAACTACGCCGACTACATGGCGCCGGGGGTCATGAAGGACTTCGAGGAGAAGTACGGCGCCGAGGTGCAGGTGACTCCGTACGTCAACTACGACGAGATGCTGACCAAGATCAGCGCCCCCGGAGCCGAGTTCGACGTGGTCTTCCCAGGCCCCAGCGCGCTGAGTCGCATGGTTTACGGGAAGCTGCTCCAGCCCCTGCAGCTGTCGTACATGACCAACCTGAAGAACGCGTGGCCCGAGTATCAAGACCCTTGGTACGACCGGGGCTCGCAGTACACCGTGCCTTACGTCGTCTACACCACAGGGATCGGCTACCGTGCCGACCTGGTCAGTGACCCTTCCGAGGGCTACAAGATGCTCTGGAACTCTGACTACGCGGGCAAGATGGGCATACTCGATGACGCCGGTGAGGCACTCGGCATGGCCATGCTGGCCTGGGACATCACCCAAGACATCAACACCGCTGACCCCGAACTGATCAGCGCCGCCAAAGACAAGCTCAACGAGCTGATCCCGCTCGGCGTGAAGGTCGACATCACGCAGTACGAGACCATTGCCAACGGCAAGTTCACCGTGCACCAGGCGTGGTCAGGAGACATGGTGGCTGCCAGGTGGTACTTGGCCCAAGGCATCACGACGGAGGATCTTGGCTACTGGGTGCCCGAGTCGAAGTCTGACGTCGTCATCGGCAACGACAACATCTGCATCCCGAAGTCATCGCCGAGCCCGGTGTTGGCGCATACCTTCCTCAACGACCTGCTCGACAACGAGATCTCCGAGAAGAACTTCAACTGGAACGGCTACCAGCCACCGCTGACGAAGCTCGACGCCCAGTACCTCATCGACCAGGGCTACATCAAGGACAACTTGACGTCAGCAGTCGTGGTTCCAGAGGACTTCGAGTCAGGCATCAAGTTCTACGAGCAGCCCCCTGCGGTCGAGAACCTATACCTGGCGGCCTTCCAAGAGTTCCAAAGTGGCGGCAGCTGAGGCAACGGCGGAGGGCCGGAAAGACGCGGCAACGCGTTTCCTCTGGCCCTCCCTCGCCATACCAGGTACGGCCTGGCTTCTTACGCTCTTCGTCGTGCCCTTTTACGGGATCATGGCGGTCGCGTTCTCCAGTCAGCTAGACATCCTCGGCCAGCCCATCCCGGCATGGAACCCGCTGGACTGGGACTTCACGGTCATGCAGAACGTGGTCGACCAGTCTATTAACGGTGTCTACCGTCCCGCCTGGGAGCACACGTTCATCTACGTGGCGATAGCGATGTCACTCTGCCTGCTGATCGGGTACCCCGTTGCCTACTACGTGGCTCGACTCGCCGGCGGAAACCGCGGGCTGCTGCTCGCGCTCATCTTGGCACCCTGGTGGATCAACTACCTCACCCGCATGCTCTCCTGGGTCGGCATCCTCGGCGACGAAGGATACGCCAACGACATCGTCGGATTCTTCGGGTTCGCCAAGGTCGACTGGCTCGGTGGGCAGTGGTACGTCGTGGTGCTAGCCCTTGTCTATGGCTACCTGCCGTTCTTCATCATTCCGCTCTACGCCTACCTCGACCGGATCGACCAGCGACTCATCGAGGCCTCGCGCGACCTCGGCGCGAACTCGTTTCGGACGTTCTTCCGCGTCACCCTTCCGCTCAGTCGGATCGGCGTGATCACGGCGATGGTGATCACGGCACTGCCGATGTTCGGTGACTACTACACCAACTTCCTGGTGTCGAACTCCCCGACGACGGTCATGATCGGTAACTCGATCGAGGAGTCGGTCCAGACCGGCTTCTCGCGAGGCGCCGGAGCCAGCCTGGTGCTCCTGCTGTCGGCGGTGCTGCTCGTC
>JANLWJ010000174.1:0-1540 GCA_031364455.1 Actinomycetes bacterium
GCCAAGCAGCTCGGCTCAGCCACGGTCCTGGTGGCGACCGAGACCGGAATGCTGCACCAACTTCGCAAGGCCAATCCGCTGGCCGACTTCCAGCCGGTCAACCCCAAGGCCGACTGCCGCTACATGAAGATGATCACCCCCGAGAAACTGCTCAGGTCCTTGCGCGAGAACGTCTTTGAAGTCACCGTCTCCCCGGAGGTCGCTGTGCGCGCCCGCCGGGCTGTCGAGCGCATGGTCGAACTCGGCGGAGCGCCGGTCCCCGCGTGAACCAGCCGGCACCGCCCCGCGCTTGGACGCCGTTGCCCCGACTTCCCGCGCGTCCCACCCTCGAGTCGAGCGCTCAGGTGGTGGTGATCGGTTCTGGTGCGGCCGGCGCAACGGCCGCTCTCGGGGCTGCTCGAGCTGGGCGAGATGTTCTGGTCGTTACCAAGTCGAGCCTGGGCGCGGGATCGACCACATGGGCCCAGGGTGGGTTGGCCGCCGTACTCGATGCCACTGACGACTCGTGGGAAGAGCACATCGCCGACACATTGACGGCCGGTGCCGGACTCTCGGACCGTTCTGTGGTTGAGCAGCTGGTCCGGCAGGCACCGGAGGCCGTTCACGCTCTGATCGGTCTCGGTGCCGAGTTCGACCGTGACCTTGGTGGTCGCCTCGCGCTTGCCCGTGAGGGAGGTCACCATCGCCGCCGCATCGTCCACGCTGGGGGTGATGCCACCGGAGCCGAGGTGCAGCGGACCTTGGATGGTTCCCTTCGGGCGACTGGCGTTGTTGTGAAGGAGCGCAGCATCGCCCTCGATGTCGTCCACGATGATCGTGGGTGCGTCGCCGGGGTCTTGGTCGCCCACGTAGACGATGCCGGCAGGGTCGAGGACGTCACGTTGGTCCGTACCTCGGCCGTCGTGGTCGCGACCGGCGGGCTGGGTCAGGCCTACGCGGTCACCACAAACCCAGCCCAGTCAACCGGCGACGGGCTCGCACTCGCCTGGCGGGCAGGCGCGGCGGTTGCCGATGTCGAGTTCGTGCAGTTCCACCCAACGGCTTTCTGGCAACCGGAGTCCAGCGGACAGCAGCTGTTGGTCTCTGAGGCCGTTCGTGGTGAGGGCGCCACGCTCGTCGACGGTGCGGGCCGCGCAGTGATGAGCGGAGTGCATCCCCTGGGAGATCTCGCCCCACGCGATGTCGTGGCGACGGCGATCGCGATGCGTCTCCGGGAGGCCCCCGGCGGAATCTCTGACCACGTCTATCTCGATGCCACATCGATCGGTCCTGCGATGGTTGATCGGTTTCCGACGATCGTGGCGCGCTGTCGGGCGGCCGGCGTCGACCCGGTGACCGAGCCGATACCGGTGGCCCCCGCCGCTCACTTTGCCTGCGGCGGTGTCCGAGCAACGCTCGACGGCGCCACGTCGGTCCCGGGGCTTTTTGCTGTCGGCGAAGTTGCTGCCACAGGTGTCCATGGGGCGAACCGGCTCGCCTCCAATGGTGTGACTGAGGGGTTGGTGGCCGGTCATATGGTCGCTGAGCTGTTGGCTGATCA
>JANLWJ010000188.1:0-2581 GCA_031364455.1 Actinomycetes bacterium
ATGCGCCAGCTCATGCAGCAGGACGTAGTCGACGACCCAGTCCGGCATCCCCTGCAGTCGGTCCGAGAGCCGGATCGACGCATCCTGAACCGTGCACGAACCCCATCGGGAGCGCTGGTTGGACACCCACCTGACGCTGCGCGGCAGCGCCCGACCGTCGAGGTAGCGCGACGACAACCGCTGGGCCCGCGCCCACAGCTCATCGTCAGATGGCTTGCTGCGCCGCTCCTGCGCCTCGAGTCGTTCGAGCATCGTGGCCACCCAGTGTTGCTCTTCGGCCGCCGACATCCGGGCCGGAAGGAGAACGATCGTGCGCTCACCATCGCGGTAGGCCGACACGGTGCGGCGGCGGCGGGAGCTCCGCCGAACCTCTACGTCGCGATGGTCGGCCGAAGGCGCAGATGACGTCATGCGGCCACCGTAGACGGCGTGTCCCACAAAGTTTTTTTCGTCCACACCCTCAAAACGACATTACTGCAGGTCACCGCCGTCTCCAACGCCGTACGTGATCGCCGTCCCCAGGATGTTCAGCCGTTTTCCACAGCAACACGCCGTCCTGTCCCCACGTCATCCCCAGGTTCGTCCACAGGGCAGGTCATCGCGACGTTGACGCGCGTACTCCCGGGGTTCTACGTTCTCCCGCGTCGGAGCCCCCGGGATAACGGGTACGGCGCTCGCAAGGGGAAGGCGAGCGACGTACAACGCGACCCGGGGGCTCCGTGTCGTCTGGAGCCCGACGAGCCTGTGGATAACACGCTGGGACGCCTAGTCGCGCCGATCCGGGCTCCTGGCCCCCTCCTGACGTAGAGTGCCACCATTCGGCCACGGCCTCCGTGGCCCCGGAGCGGACCAACCGTTCCGATGATGAGCAGGAGGACTCCACGATGGCCGAGAGCTACACCGGCGACGCCTACTGCGTGAAGTGCAAGGAAAAGCGCGATTTCACCGGCGAGGTGCACGAGACCAACGGCCGCCGGATGGCCAAGGGCATCTGCCCGGTCTGCGGCACCAAGCTGAACCGCATCCTCGGCAAGGCCTGAGTACTCCAGGCCTGTCCTTCCCCGACACTGCGACAAGGCGTCCCCCGGTCCCCGGAGGACGCCTTGTGCGTTCCAGGGCCGTCCCTGCCTGTGAATCGCGCCCCCAGGCGGCCATATCGTGCCAACCTGCGGCTCTTGGCAACCCTCGGCCGTTGGGAGTCCCAGATGCGACCCATGCCCTGTCCAGGGCTCCGATGGGCCTGGCGGTCGCCGGACACCCTGCAGTTCGGTATCGACGTGCCACACCCGCTGATCATTGGCGACCTGCCGCCGGTTTGTCGTCCGCTTCTCTCGAGTCTTGACGGAGTCCGCACCGAAGAGGAGGTGGTAGCTCGGCTCGTCGCAGACGGGATCGACGTCACCGGCGGGCTTGAGTCAACTGCCGTACTGAAGCAGCTGGTCGAACTCGGCGTCATCGTCGACGGGGGGCAGTGGCCGGGTGGACTCCCCACCTCTCGCGACGTCCGTGAACGCATGCTGCCCGACATCCGATGTGCCAGCGCCCTAACAAAGTGGCGCCTGAAGCCGGCTGCGCGTTGGGATGCCCTGAGCCGTGCCCACGTGACAGTCGTCGGCGCCAGCAGGCTGGGCGCCACCGTGAGCCGCGCTCTGGCGGCCGCTGGCGTTGGGCGCGTCGACATCGACGACCCTGGTGTGGTGACGACCGCCGACGTGTCTGTCGGGGGGTTCGCACTTGCAGATGTCGGGGGGCGTCGCGCTGATCTCGTGGCAACGCGCCCGGAGCCAACGACCACGACAACGACCAGGACCCGGAATCGGAATCGGACGACGACCCGCAGCATCGAGCGCCGCCTGGTTGTCGTGACCGACGCGGTCGAGACGCACACTCGGTGCCGCGCGTTGGGCGCAGCGGGGACTCCCCATCTGGTGGTGTCGTGCCATGAGCTGCTCGGACGGGTAGGACCCCTGGTCGCGCCAGGGCGCTCCCCCTGCCAGTTCTGCCTCGAACTGGCACGTCGAGACGTTGATCCCGGCTGGGCCGACATCTGGCGGCAGCAGGTTGCCGATTCGACACCCGATACCGATGCAGTGCTGGTTGGGATCACCGCACACATCGCGGCGGCCCACATCCTGGACTGGTTGACCGATGGGCAACCGCCGTCGGTCGGTGGCTTCGTCGAAGTGGCAGCGCCAGACGGGACGACCACCCGTCGCCGCTTCTCGCAACACCCCGAGTGCGGCTGCGCATGGCCCGATCCCGACGCATCCCTGACAATGGCCAGGTGACCGACCTTCCCCGCCGCGCGGTGTCCCGCACCGCCAAGCTCGCGACGCTCCCCTTGGGGTTCGCCGGTCGAACCGCACTCGGCCTAGGCAAGCGGGTCGGCGGTAAGCCGGCCGAGGCCGTCGCCGCCGAGGTTCAGCTGCGCACCGCCGAGCACATGTTCCGAGTCCTGGGCGAGCTGAAGGGCGGTGCGATGAAGGTGGGCCAGGCCATGTCAGTCTTCGAGGCAGCCATCCCCGAAGAGCTGGCAGCTCCCTACCGGGCTTCCCTGGCCAAGCTGCAGGACGCTGCTCCG
>JANLWJ010000191.1:0-7156 GCA_031364455.1 Actinomycetes bacterium
CCGCCGGCAAGCTCAAGTGCTGGGGAGACAACTTCTACGGGCAAGTCGGCGACGGCACCACCGATGACCGTCACTCCCCGGTGACCGTCATCGAGTCCGGCGTCAAGCAGGTGGACGTCGGCTACTCCCACACGTGCGCAAGGCTCGCGAACGGCAAGGCCAAATGCTGGGGTTACAACACCTTTGGTGAACTCGGCGACGGAACTACGACGCAGCGCCTTCGCCCGCGGCTGGTTGAGCGGCTGCCGAGTGTTGCGAACATCTCAGCGGGTGAGCAATACACTTGCGTGACAACGACCAGCGGCAAGGCAAAATGCTGGGGCCTCAATGATTCCGCGCAGCTCGGTGACGGCACGTACGACGACCGCGATCGTCCCACCCAGGTTTTCGGGCTGACTCAGAACGTCCACGTCGTCAAGGCCGGTTACAAGACGACGTGCGCGATCGTTGGTGGCGGAAGGCTGAAGTGCTGGGGCGGCAACTCCAACGGCGAAGTGGGAAGCGGTTCGACCGGGGGGTCCTACCCCAAGCCAACGAACGTGGTCGGCATGGATAAGAACGTCACGTCGGTCGATCCCGACTACTTCTTCACCTGCGCCCAGCAAGGTGACAAGGCCAAGTGCTGGGGATGGAACATTTACAACCAGCTCGGCAACGGTGACACCGACGACCGCGACGTCGCCACGACCGTCTCGGGCCTGGGTAAAAACGTGGTCGACGTGACGGCTGGGTATTACCACGGGTGCGCCCTCCTCAAGAGCGGCACAGCCAAGTGCTGGGGCTACAACATCGACGGTGCCGTCGGGAACGACTCCGAGGGCACCGATCAGTGGGCAACCCCGCAGTCCGTTCTGCTCTAGCTACCGGAGGATCCGCATGCTCACCAGCGCCACGAAGCGCATCGCACCGCTCGTTGGTGCTCTAGTAGTGATCACGTTGCAGGTCTTCCTCGTGCAGACCGCGTCGGCCGAGGGTGGTACCTCAACCGATCTCGATGCAGGCGGTGCCCACGCGTGTGCCATCACACCGGCGGAACGTCTGAAGTGCTGGGGCGACAACACCGTCGGCCAACTGGGTCTCGGTGACAATCTCGAAGACCAGTACAAGCCGGTCGTCGTTCCGGGTCTCGACCATGTCAAGAGGGTCAGCATCGGATCGAGCACCACGTGCGCCGTCGTAGGATCGGCGGGCAAACTGCGGTGCTGGGGCTACAACGCGTTCGGCCAGATTGGCGACGGCACCACCGATGACCGGCACATTCCAGTGACCGTCATCGCGTCCGGCGTCAAACAGGTGGACGTCGGCAGGTACCACACGTGCGCAACCCTCCAGAACGGCAATGCCAAATGCTGGGGCACGAACACCTACGGTGAGCTCGGCGACGGAACCACCGACCTGAGGCTCGAGCCGCAGCAGGTCGATCGACTGTCAAATGCTGCGCACATCTCTGCGGGGGCTAACTACACCTGCGCGACGACGACGGGCGGCAAAGCCAAGTGCTGGGGGACTAACAAGTTCGGCACCCTTGGCGATGGGACCTTGGTCAACCGCCCGCGCCCAACCCAGGTGTCCGGCCTCACCCAGAACGTCAGAGTCGTCAAGACTGGCTACCTCACGACGTGCGCGATCGTTGGAGATGGGCGGCTCAAGTGCTGGGGCAGCGATACCTACGGCGAGATGGGCCTCGGATCAACCGGCGGCCTCTACCCGCAGCCGACGAATGTGCCAGGCATGGACAAGAATGTGAAGTCCGTCGACCCCGACTACTACTTCGTTTGTGCCCAGCAAAACGATAAGGCCAAGTGCTGGGGCTACAACGTCTACGGTCAGTTGGGCACCGGCGATGTCGACAACCGCGACGAAGCCACCACCGTTCAAGGCTTGGGCAAGAACGTCGTCGACGTGACGGCGGCCGACTACCACGCCTGCGCCCTACTCAAGAGCGGCTCAGCTAAGTGCTGGGGCTACAACGGAAACGGTGAGGTCGGCAACGACACCGCGGGCACGACCAACTGGACGACACCACAGGCCGTTCTGCTGTAGCCGGGTGAGCAGCGACCTTCGCATCTGCCGCCAGCCCATCACCCTCTGGGTCGGATAACCGACGCAAGTCAGTGCGGTCGGGTAGCCGAGGTGGCCCAAGATGAGCCGCCCCTCGCGATTGGGTGAACAAAGTGGTGCCAGCACGACACTTACCGCCCCCAAACTCACTACGCGAACCAGTCGGGCAAAGGTGGCGTGATCTACCCGCTGTCCGGCCTACGCCGGTCTACCACCCCAGACCGTCGGGTCGGCCCATCACTTTCCTGCATAGTCATCACTGGTGGGCCTAGATGGACTTGAACCATCGACCTCTTCCTTATCAGGGAAGCGCTCTAACCGAGCTGAGCTATAGGCCCGTGCCGAACGTGAAGGCTACCTGACCGCCAGGTGCCCCCCAAACCGGGCACCGGAGCTCAGCCCTCATCGGTGACCGAGACCTCCAGGCCACCAGCCAGGCTGCTGGCGAGGTTGAAGAGGAAGGCTCCGATCGTGGCCAGGGCCGTGATCAGCACCACGTCAATCGCCCCGATGAGGAGAGCGACCGAGAACACTCGGCCGAAGCTGAAGTACTGCGTCACGGTCAGTGCACCATCTCCGAGCACTGATTGCAGAGCATCGTCAACGGAGCCGAAGACCCCGGCAATCGCCAGCATCGACCAGAGCAGGAGCAGCGCCACTACCGTAATGATGGCCGTGGCGATGGAGAGCAGGAACGACAGCCGAAGGACGGTCCAAGGGTCGACACGGGTGATGGTCAGGCGAAGTCGGCGTTGCCGCGCCACATACGGAGCACCCACCGGGGAGACCACCGTTCCCTGGCCGGCGGCCGGGCGGCTGGGCGACACCGGACCCGGCGCCTTCGCTCCATCGCTCGGACGTCCCCCGCTCGTTGTGGTCACGGCGCTTGGTCACCATCAGCTGAATCCACCGGGCCAGCGTCAACCACTGCATCCGGTGTCGCTTCGACGTCGTCGACCTCCTCGCCCTCATCGACATCGCCTACCTCAGGGTTTCGAGTCACTGCGACGACGGCATCTCCTTCACCGACCGACGTCAAAGTGACGCCCATCGTGTCGCGGCCCGTGGCGCGAATGTCGCCGACTGGGGTTCGAATTACCTCGCCACTGGACTTGATGGCGAAGATCTCGTCGCCCTCATCCGCAACAATCGCTCCTACCAACGAGCCTCGCTCGTTACTGGCCAGTCGCATCGCCTTCACGCCCAGGATCCCGCGCCCCTTGGGCGTCCATTCGGCGACCGAAGTTCGCTTGGCAAAGCCGCCATCGGTGACAGTGACGACGAATGCATCCTCGTGGGCGACATCCATGGCCAAGAGATCGTCACTGCCACGGAACTTCATCCCGATCACGCCTTGGGTGGCACGTGCCATGGGACGAAGGGTGGCGTCATCGGAGTGGAAACGCACGGACTGACCCTTGCGCGAGATCAGCAGAAGGTCATCGTCGGCGCTGCACAAGATCGCCGAGATGACCTCGTCGCCCTCGCGCAAGTTGATCGCGATGACTCCACCACTGCGGTTGGAGTCGTACTCGACGAGCTTGGTCTTCTTGACCATCCCTCTTCGCGTTGCCAGCACCAGGTAGGGCGACTGCTCGTAGTCTTTCAGGTCGAGTACCTGTGCGATCTGCTCATCCGGCTGAAAGGCAAGCAAGTTGGCTACGTGCTGACCACGCGCGTCACGTCCGGCATCGGGTAGCTCAAACGCCTTCGCCCGGTAGACGCGGCCCTGGTTGGTAAAGAAGAGGATCCAGTGATGCGTCGTTGTCGTGAAGAAGTGCTCGACGATATCGTCCTGCTTGAGCGCCGCACCACGAACACCCTTGCCGCCGCGACGCTGCGAGCGGTAGAGGTCGGCCTTGGTCCGCTTCGCGTAACCATCGCGTGTGATCGTGATGACGAGGTCTTCCTCGGCAATCAGGTCTTCGATCGACATGTCACCGTCGAAGGGGATGATTTCGGTGCGCCGCTCGTCACCGAACTTGTCGACGATCTCAGCAAGCTCATCGCCAATGATCGAGCGCTGGCGCTCCTCATTGGAGAGAATGTCGTTGTAGTCGGCGATCCTTGACATCAGGTCGTCGTACTCGTCGGTGATCTTCTTGTGTTCCAGTGCGGCAAGACGCCGAAGCTGCATGTCGAGGATGGCCGTCGCCTGGACCTCGTCGATCTCGAGCAGCTGCATCAGCCCGCCACGGGCATCGTCCACCGTTGCGCTCGCGCGGATGAGCGCGATGACCTCGTCGAGCGCATCAAGTGCCTTGAGAAGTGCACGCAGGATGTGCGCGCGCTCCTCGGCCTTGCGCAGCCGATACCGGGTGCGTCGCTGAATGACCTCGATCTGGTGTGCGACCCAGTAGGTGACGAACTGGTCGAGGGTGAGGGTGCGCGGAACGCCGTCAACGAGCGCCAACATGTTGGCGCCGAAGGTTTCCTGCAGCTGGGTGTGCTTGTAGAGGTTGTTCAGCACGACCTTGGCGACCGCGTCCCGCTTGAGCACAACGATGATGCGCATGCCCGTACGTCCCGACGAGTCGTCACGTAGGTCGGCGATTCCCTGCAGCTTCCCGGTGTTGACCAGGTCAGCAATCTTGAGTGCAAGGTTGTCGGGGTTCACCTGGTACGGAAGCTGGGTGATCACCAGACAGACGCGGTTCTGGATCTCTTCGACCTCGACAACTGCTCGCATCGTGATGAGGCCGCGTCCGGTGCGGTACGCGTCGTCGATGCCACGCTTTCCGACGATGAGCGACCCGGTAGGGAAGTCAGGGCCCTGGATACGTGCAAGCAGGGCGTCGAGCAGCTCTTCGCGCGAGGCCTCGGGGTTCTGCAACGCCCACTGGACGCCGGACGCCACCTCGCGCAAGTTGTGCGGTGGGATGTTCGTCGCCATGCCAACGGCAATTCCGGCGCTGCCATTCACCAACAGATTGGGGAACCTGCTGGGCAAGATGGTGGGCTCTGCGGTGCGTCCGTCGTAGTTCGGCGCGAAGTCGACGGTGTCCTCGTCGATATCACGGACCATATCCATGGCCAGCTGCGTCATGCGGGCCTCGGTGTAACGCATTGCTGCGGCAGCGTCGTTGCCGGGTGACCCGAAGTTCCCCTGGCCCTGCACCAGCGGGTAGCGAAGTGCCCACGGCTGTGCGAGTCGAACCAAGGTGTCGTAAATCGCGTTGTCGCCGTGTGGGTGGTAGTTGCCCATCACGTCGCCGACGATGCGAGCACACTTGCTGAAGTTTCGGTCCGGCCGGTAGCCACCGTCGTACATGGCGTAGATCACGCGACGGTGGACGGGCTTGAGCCCATCACGCACGTCGGGCAGCGCGCGCGACACGATCACGCTCATGGCGTAGTCGAGGTAGGAGCGCTGCATCTCGACCTGAAGGTCGACCGGCTCGACGCGGCCGCCCGGGCCTGGTGTTTCGGTGGTCTCAGTCACCTGGTGTCCCTGTTCGCTGGGTGTCGGTGGTTGGGGGAGCAGTTGCCTTAGATGTCGAGGAAGCGAACGTCTCGGGCGTTGCGCTGGATGAACTTCCGGCGCGCCTCGACGTCTTCACCCATGAGGGTCGCAAAAGTCTCGTCGGCCTGAATCGCGTCCTCCAAAGTGACCTGGAGAAGGATGCGTCGCTGCGAGTCCATGGTGGTCTCCCAGAGCTCGTCGGCATTCATCTCACCCAGACCCTTGTAACGCTGGATGCCCTCTTCCTTCGGGAGCTTGCGACCTGCCGCTGCACCGGCCTGCAACAGCGCGTCGCGCTCACGGTCGCTGTAGGCGTACTCAGCCTCTTCACGGGACCACTTGACCTTGAAAAGCGGCGGTTGCGCCAGGTAGACGTAACCCTCTTCGATGAGCGGCCGCATGAACCGGAAGAGCAGCGTCAGCAGCAGGGTGCGGATGTGTTGACCGTCGACATCGGCGTCGGCCATCAGCACGATCTTGTGGTAGCGCAGCTTGTCCAGGTCGAACTCTTCGTGGACGCCGGTCCCGAGCGCGGAGATCATTGCCTGGACCTCGTTGTTCTGCAGCACCCGGTCGATACGCGCCTTCTCGACATTGAGGATCTTGCCGCGGATCGGGAGGATCGCCTGCGTCTGCGGGTTGCGCCCATTGCGCGCGCTGCCACCGGCAGAGTCGCCCTCAACGACGAACACCTCACACTCTTCGGGGTTGTTCGACGAGCAGTCGATCAGCTTGCCCGGGAGTCCACCGCCACCGAGCAGTCCCTTTCGGTTGCGGGCAAGGTCACGCGCCTTCCGCGCAGCGATTCGTGCGGTTGCAGCGTTGATTGACTTACGCGCAATCTCTTTGCCCTCAGCCGGGTTGGCATCGAGCCAGGCGGCGAGCTGCTCGTTGGTGACTTTCTGCACGAAGGTCTTCGCATTGGCGTTACCGAGCTTGGTCTTCGTCTGTCCTTCGAACTGTGGCTCGCGCAACTTGATGGAGACGATTGCCGTCAGGCCTTCACGAATGTCTTCGCCGGAAAGATTGGGGTCTTTGTCTTTCAGCAGGTTCCAACGTTCGCGCGCATACCGGTTCATCAACGACGTCAGCGAGGTGCGAAAACCCTCTTCGTGGGCGCCACCTTCGTGGGTGTTGATCGTGTTGGCGAAGGTGTGCACACCCTCGATGTAGTCACCGTTCCACTGCATGGCGACCTCGAGGCTCATGCCGAGCTTGGTGTCTTCGGCGCCGTACTCGATCACATTGGAGTGCACGGGACCGGACTTGCTGCGCGCGTTGATGTGGCGCACGAAGTCGGCGATGCCGCCCTCGTAGTAGTAGGTGACGTGCCGCTCTGGTTCCTCGTCACCGACCAGCTCATCCGCCCCGATCACAACGGTCGGTGTCCGCTCGTCGACCAGCTCGATGGTGAGCGCGCGGTTGAGGAACGCCATCTCCTGCATGCGTCGGGAAAGGGTGTCGAACGAGTAGACGACCTCGTCGAAGATGCCGTCGTCGGCCCAGTAGGTGACCTGCGTCCCGGTGACGTCGGTGGCCTCCCCTTTGGCCAAAGGTGCCATGGGGACGCCGTGCTCGTAGGACTGGCGCCAGACGTGACCGTCGCGACGCACCTCGACGTCGAGCCGTGTG
>JANLWJ010000219.1:0-10810 GCA_031364455.1 Actinomycetes bacterium
AGTTGAGTGGCGCTATAGCGTCACTCAACTCACACGTTGCGGCGACTCTCGGGCGGTGCGCTGCTGAACTTGGCGCACGACCGCAGCGAGCACCTCGGGGTCGCTGGTGGGAAGAACGCCGTGACCGAGGTTGAAGACATGGCCTGGCAGATCGCGGGCCGACTCGAGCACCGTGTCTACCTGGGTGCGAACCGCCTCGGGGGACGAGAAGATGACCGCCGGGTCGAGATTGCCCTGAAGCGCGACGGCACGCCCGACGCGCTTGGCTGCCTCTGCGAGTGAGAGGCGGTAGTCGACCCCGACAACATCGGCTCCGGCGTCGCGCATCAGCGGCAGCAGCTCGCCGGTGTTCACGCCGAAGTGGATGCGCGGAACGCGGGTCCCAGCCAGTGAAGACAAGATTCGCTGGGAGTGCGGCATCACGTAGCGCACGTAGTCGACAGCGGACAGCGCGCCGACCCAGGAGTCGAAGAGCTGGATCGCCGACGCACCAGCGGCCACCTGCACATGCAGGTAGGCAGCCGAGATGTCGGCGAGCTTGGCCATCAGCGCGTGCCAAAGGGTCTCGTCGCTGTACATCAGGGCCTTGGTGTTCTCGTGGTTCTTCGATGGCCCGCCCTCAACTAGGTACGACGCGAGGGTGAACGGCGCTCCGGCGAAGCCGATCAGGGGTGTGGCGCCCAGCTCAGCGGTCAGCAGGCCGATGGCCTCGGTGATGTACGGGACGTCCTCCGGGGTCAACTCCCCCATCGCGTCGACCTGCTCCTTCCGGCGGACCGGGTCGGCGACGACCGGACCGACGCCAGGGACGATGTCGAGGTCGAAGCCGATCGCCTTGAGCGGCAGCACGATGTCACTGAACAAGATCGCAGCATCGACGCCGTAGCGACGGACGGGCTGCATCGTGATCTCGGCGACAAGATCAGGCCGGGTACACGCCTCGAGCATCGTCGTTCCCTCACGTACCTTGCGGTACTCAGGAAGGGAGCGACCGGCCTGGCGCATGAACCACACGGGGGTGTGCGGAACCGGCTCACGCCGGCAGGCGAGCAGGAACGGGGAGTCAGGAAGGGATGCGTGCGACACGGTGAGTCATCGTGTCACGAAACCACCGAGCGGGCTCACCCGGCCGCCAGCAACACGATGCCGATCAGCGCCCCAATGACTCCGTAGATCTGCAGCCGGGTGAGCCGCTCCTTGAGCAGGATGCGGGCGAGCAGCAAGGTGGCGACCGGGTAGAGGGATCCGAGCACGGCCGTCACGCTGAGCAGCCCGAACGTCGATGACCAGGCGAAGGCCCCGTTTGCCGCCGCGTCACCGGCGCCGACGCCGGCCAGACCCGGCACGTCGCGCCAGCGCAGTCCGGCCAGACGGGTGAACACCACGACGGGGACGACCATAAGCAGAACGCTCGTCGCGCGCTGGACGGCGATCGTCATGCCAACGCTGTACTCGCCTCCGCCAGCCAGAAACACGAAGGCACCGCCAAACCCGAGTGCAGCCACCAGGGCGAGCACGATCGACTTCACATGGGCATCGCGCGCCTCGACGTTCTCGTGCGGAACATCAGGACCGGCGGCCAACACCACTCCGACGAACGCCACCGCGATCCCGAGGAACTGCAGGACCGACGGCTGCTCCCCCTCGGCCAGTCCCCAGGCAACCGGGACGATGATCCCCGTCGCCGCAATGGGTGAAACGACCCCCATCGTCCCGATCGACAGCGCCCAGTAGAACGCCACCAGGCCGACCGGGCCGACGATCCCTGCGCCCACCCCCCACCAGAAGTAGCCGGACGGATCATCGAATGAGCCGAGGAGCCAGACCGTGGGGACGATCAGCGCCAGCGCGATCGCCTGTGAGATCAACACCACGACGACTGCCGGCATCCGCTTGGTGAAGATGCCCCCGAAGAAGTCGGCCGTCCCCCAGAGGAGGCTCGAGAGCAGAGCGAGGGCGACGGCCATCAGGGAAGGCTAGGTGCTGACGCTGCGCGCGTCGCGGCCGGGAGGGCCTCGGTTCTCGACGTACGCTGACCCCGTGACCCAGCCGGATTCCCCACCGGAGACCTTCTCCCGCGCCCTGCAGTCGCTGCGCGCTGCCCGCCTGCGCCCGGAAATCTCCTGTGACGAGGCACCGGCCCCCCAACGGCTGGCTCCGTTCTCGGTGGCGCTGACCGCCGACGTCGTCGTCGGTGAGGACGAGCTCGGCTCTGGGCGCTTCGTGGTGCTGCACAACCCCGATGGTCATGAGGCGTGGGACGGAACCTTTCGCATCGTTACCTTCGCCAGGGCAGCGTTGGACGTCTCGATGGGCGCCGATCCCCTGGTCACCCAGGTCGGCTGGTCCTGGCTGATGGAGTGCCTGGACGCTCACAACCTCGACGTTATCGCCGCGAGTGGCACCGTGACGCGGGTCGCTTCGGAGAGCTTCGGCTCGATGTCGGACCGCCCGGCCTCCGCCGAGCTGGAGATCCGGGCCTCCTGGACCCCGGCAACCGACTTGCTCGGAGAACACCTGCTGGCCTGGGGCGACCTGCTCTGCACTGCAGCCGGTCTTCCCCCGCTTCCGGCCGGGGTAGTCCCCCTTGGCCGCCGCTGAGCCGGCTATCTCTAGGCGCATTTTCCTACAGCCCCCCCTGGTGCCGTCCGATGAGATCTCAGGTGGGCATTCCGGACTAGTTCGGTCCCGCCTGAACGATCGGCAGCGTTGGGCGCCCCTGCGTCCGACTGGCATAAGGGAGGGACGGGTGACCACACTCGTCGAGCGCGGCGGACATCCGCACGCGTTCCGCACTGCCCGCTTCACCGCGCTTGCGGTCGTTGCGAACCCGAGCGTCCGCGAGGCGGTCGTCCGTCGGCTCCACATTCTCGGAGCCGCGTCCGTCGCTGAGGCCGCCTCGGTGGCTGAGGCACGTGCCCGCGCGATCGCCGACGGTCCACGCGACCTTTGTGTCATCGACCTCGCTCTACCGGACGGCTCTGGCCTGCAACTGCTCGGCGAGCTGCGTCAGGCCGGCTGGTCTCGCTGCGTCGCGCTCTCCCCTGGGGATGACCCATACTCCGTCCGTGCGGCCATTGCCGCTGGCGTCAAAGGCTTCGTCGTCACCGGCGGGGCACCGGACGCCGCCCGCAGCACCCCTGGCCCCAGGACCCGCGGCGCCGGAGGCCCAGACGGGCTGTCCGCACGTGAGATCGAGGTCCTGCAGCTGGTCGCCGGCGGACGCTCCAACCGCGACATCGGCGGCGAGCTGAGTTTGTCGGCCCTCACCGTCAAGAGCCACCTGGCTCGCATCGCCCGCAAGCTCGGAACCGGCGACCGCGCCGAGATGGTCGCCGTCGCACTGCGTGCCGGGGTCATCAGCTGACCCTGGGCCCGCGTACGGTTGCGCCGTGACCGTCCCCGACCCGAGCGGCCAGGCTCCAGCGAGCACCGCGCCAGACGCCTCAGTTGCACCAGATACCGGCGAAGAAGCGACGCCCCCACCGATCACGATCCTTCTCGAACCACGAGAGGGCCTGCCACCGGTCATCACCGGTCGCACGGCGCTGCAGAGCGCAGCCACCAAGCTTGCCGCCGGCACCGGCCCGATCGCTGTCGACGCAGAGCGCGCCAGCGGCTACCGGTACGGCCAACGCGCCTACCTGGTCCAGATCAGGCGCAACGGCGCTGGCTCCTTTCTCGTCGACCCGGTGGCCTTCGACGACCTCTCGCCACTCGCTGACGCGATCAATGACGCCGAGTGGGTTCTCCACGCCGCCAGTCAAGACCTTCCGTGCCTGTCCGAGATCGGGCTGCAACCCGCTGAGCTCTTCGACACCGAGCTCGCCGGCCGGTTGCTGGGCCACCCGCGGGTGGGCCTAGGAGCGATGACCGAGTCGGTGTTGGGAATCGGTCTGGAGAAGGGCCACGCTGCCGCCGACTGGTCGACGCGTCCGCTGCCCGAGGACTGGCTGCGCTACGCCGCGCTCGACGTCGAGGTGCTCATCGACCTACGCGACGCCCTCGCCGCAGAGCTCGACGAGGCGGGCAAGACCGAATGGGCCCGCCAGGAGTTCGCCGCTATTGCCGCTGCGCCACCGGCTGCACCCCGAGTCGACCCGTGGCGGCGCACCAGTGGAATGCACAAGGTGCGCAAGCCGCGCCAGCTTGCCGTGATCCGCGAGCTGTGGCTGGCCCGTGACGAACTGGCGCAACAGCGCGACACCGCTCCTGGCCGGATTCTTCCGGACATCGCGATCGTCTCGGCTGCCGTCGAGCAGCCGGCGACACGTGAGGCGCTGGTCGCACTCCCCATCTTCGGCGGCAAGGCCAACCGGCGGCAGGCTGAGCGGTGGATGGCTGCGATCGACAAAGCGCGAACCTGCCCCGACTCCGAGCTACCCGCAACGACTTTGATCTCCGACGCTCCACCCCCCGCACGTTCCTGGAGCGACAAGAACCCCGAGGCCGCGGCGCGTCTCGCCGTGCTCCGGCCAGCGATCGCCGCGCTCGCCGACGAGCACCACCTGCCGACCGAGAACTTGCTCACTCCAGACACCGTGCGACGCATCGCGTGGGAGCCACCCGAGGACTGCTCGGAGACGGGCATTTCCGCCCGGCTGCAGTCGCACGGCGCCCGCCAGTGGCAGATTGACCTGACCGCCCGCCCGATGGCCAAGGCACTCGACCGCGTCGAGCGCATAGCCGACGTCGCTCGCGACTCAGGGACGCCCTAGAGCTCACCGGCAATCTCTTCGGGCGCGCGCATCTGCCAGGCATCGGTGACGAGCTCGGCCAGGCGTTCGACATCGACCTCGTCGAGCCGGAGCATCACCAGCGGCCATCCGTCATAGCTCGGTGTGGTGAAGAAGACATCGGGTTCGCCCAGCAGCAGGGCCTGCTTCTCGGCCTCGTCGCCGACATAGAGCACCGCGATGTCGATCCGAATGCGTCGCTTCTCACCAGGCCGACGTTCGGGGTAGGACCAGATGAACCCCTTGTTCGCCACCCGGAAGTCGAAACCGTCAGAGTCTATCTCGTTGACAGCGGGAAGCGCGAGCGCGAGGCTGCGCACGTCATCAGCGTCTGCCATGTCGGTCCTCCTCACGGCGAAGCGTTGCACTCTAATAGGACCAGGAGCCCGACTACTCGGAGTAGTCGGGCAAATACTCAGAAGGCCTGCCCACGCCTCCATCCTCGTCCTATGCTCCGAAGACCAGCGGTCGCCAACTCAGGAGGCACTCATGAAGCGTTCTCGGTACGTCGTGGTGGCCACGGTCGCCGGCCTGCTAGCTGCCCTCGGTACTACTGCAGCCACGACAACGCTCGCCGCTGCTGCGCCCACGACGCCGAGCCATGCCCCCAAGGCCACGTTTGTCGGCGAGCGGGCGCCGCTCACCGCAAGCGCCCCCTCCGCATCAGTGCTGCGAACGCCAGGGATCGATGACGTACTCGGCGGCGTCGAGCTCAAGAGCCCCGAAGTCGAGGCCAGGGAGAACTCACCGCAGGGTGGCTCGTCCGTTCTGAACGGCAACGTCCGCCCGCCATCAGCGGCATCGGTGCCCGTCTCGCAGAACCAGAGCGGAGTGGTCAGCAGCTTCCAGGGCTTGAACCACTTCGACAGCAGGTACTCAGGCGGCGGTAACGCCTTCTCGGGAGAACCACCGGACCAGGGGATGTGCGTCGGTGGTCGTTACGTCTTCGAGATCGTGAACTCCGTCGTGCAGGTGTACACCAAGTCCGGAACTCCCCTGATCGCCGGCGACAAGGCCTTCGACGATGGCCCGTCGGTCGGGCTGACCCTGAACGAGTTCTTCGACCTGCCTCCGTCGTTTGTTCGTCCCGATGGGCCTTTCGGTCCCTACATGTTCGACACGTCCTGCCTTTACGACCCTTCGACGCAACGCTGGTTCGCCACATCGGCAAACCTCGACCAGGACCCGGCGACCGGCGACTTCACCGGCGCTAACCAGGTCTGGCTCGCGGTCAGCACCAGCTCGAACCCACTGGGCTCGTGGAAGATCTGGTCGATCGACACCTCGAACAACGGCCAGAACGGGACGCCTGACCACGGTTGCCTTGATGTCTACTGCTTCGGTGACTACCCACAGATCGGCATGGACGCCGAGGGCTTTTACATCGCTACCAACGAGTTCGAGTTCTTCGGTAACGGCTTCAACGGCACGCAGCTCTACGCGCTCTCCAAGGACGATCTCGTCGCCGGCCAGACCAGCCCAACGATGCAGATGTTCGAGAACGTCCCGACGGCTACCTACAACGATCTGTCGTACACCATGCAACCGGTGAACGCCTTGCCGGACGAGTGGGATCCGTCGGCCAACGGGACGATGTACTTCGGGATGTCCGGGTCGCCCTACAGCGACAGCCTGGTTCGTTCGATCGCGCTGTACGGCCTCTCGAACACCAACTCACTGGCCACCAACGACCCGTACCTGACGCTGTCGGAGACCTCGGTCCCAACCCAGGCCTACGCAACACCCGGGTTTGCGCAGCAACAGTCCGGCCCCATGCCGCTGCTGTCGTGCGTGAATGACGCCGCGTGCATCGGGGTTCGTTACCCGAACATCAAGAACCCCCTGGTGCTGGACGCCGGGAACTCCGGAAAGGTGTACGGCGCCTGGCTCCACGACGGTGACGTGTACCTGACCACCGGTACGCCGCTCACCGGCAGCGGTGCTGCTTGGTACAACACCAACAACGGTTCATGGAAGAGCATCAATCAGCGGACCGGTGTCGCGTGGTTCGTTCTTCGTCCTGACGCCTCCGCGTCCGGACTGGGCGCCTCGCTGCAGGGCAATGGCTACCTCGCTGTGCAGGGCGCAAACCTCACCTACCCGTCCATCGTGGTCGGTCCTACGGGTTCCGGGGCTATCGGTGCGACTCTCACAGGGCCGAACAACTTCCCGAGTGCTGCCGTCGCTCAGTTCGCCCCTGGAAAGGCACCTTCGGTCGTCCAGATCACCGGGCAGGGCGTCGGACCCAACGACGGGTTCACCGGCACCGGTGTAGGCGGCTACGACCCCCGATGGGGTGACTACCCGGCAGCGACCGTTACGCCTGACGGCACCATGTGGTTCGCCAACGAGTACGTTGCGTCGCGGTGCACATCTGCGGAGTTCGCCGTCGACACCACGTGTGGCTACAACAGGTCCTTCTACGCCAACTGGAGCACCCACATCACCGGGGTCACTCCCCTGAAATGACCCCCGGTCGCTGCGGTAGCGACAGAAGCACATCACGTCAGCGGCCACCTGGGGTCGCTGATATCCTGGGTGGATGCACCTGGAGTTCAGCGGCGAGATGTGGACGTGGCGTGGTCCATCACCGTTTCACTTCATCACGGTTCCACCTGACGAGAGCGCCGAGCTGCAAACGGCCGCTTCACTCGTGACCTACGGCTGGGGCATGATCCCCGTGACTGCAGAGATCGGCGCAACTGTCTGGACAACCTCGCTCTTCCCCAAGGACGACGGCTACCTCTTGCCCGTCAAGGATCTAGTTCGCAAGGGCGAGAAGCTCGAGGTTGGCGATGTCGTGGCGGTCCAGCTGACTGTGGAAATCTGACTACGCAGCTCCCCTTCAGAATCGCCTGGCAATATGGCTTCTACCCGGACAGGCGGGCACCTTGTTTAACTCCGAACCGGGTACATCGCAGTGACTAGGTACAACGTCCTGACTTCGCCGCGGTGCCGCGAGAAGGGCATCGAATCTTGTCAGGCGCGGGCGCGGTAATGCAGGTGAACGGTCCCGTCGACGAACTCCTTCTGTTCGACGAGATCAAGTGCGAGCCGCGTCCCCGCCGGCCAGCAGGGCGTCCCGCCACCGACGATGTGCGGGACTATGAACAGGTGGACGTCGTCGACGATGCCGGCTCTCAGCGCATGTGACGCCAGCGTCGGTCCGCCAATCGAAACGTCGCGCTCTTGGTCGGTAACCATCGCGCGCACGCTCTGCGGGTCGAAGTTGCGCTCGAGCCGGGTCTTTGGCGTGGTGACGGCTGAGAGCGTCTCGGAGTAGACGATCTTGTCAGCCGACTGCCAGATGTCGGCATACTCGCCGATGACATCGGGCTCCTGTTCGATGCCCGGCATGTCCTGCCACACGGCCATGACCTCGTAGAGCCTGCGGCCGTACAAATATATGCCAACCGACCTCTCGAGCTGGTTGATGTAGCTGTGGACGTCCTCGCCCGGCGCAGCCCAGTCGAAGTTGCCAGCTTCATCTGCAACGTAACCGTCCAGCGAAACCAACACCGCGTACACCAATCGCGCCATTCGCCGAGCCTACCGACGTCGATGACGAGTTTGGGGTTCGTTGCCCCTCAAAGTGGTTTGACCAGAATGAGGCACGGGTTCTCGGCCCAGATCCCGTGAAGCTCCTCAAGCGGGATGTATCCCATCGCCAGGTAGAAGTGCAACGTTCGGCGGTATGCCCCATCAGGCCGCGACGGCCCCAACGTCTTGACCTGCAGCACCCTCACCCCAGCAGCCGCCATCTCGGTCTCGAAGGCAGTGACTAGGACCCGACCGATCCCCTGTCGATGGCGATCGGGTGAAACCGCAAGGAGATGGATTTCCGCTGATTCGGGGTTGTGCATCGTCATTAGCAGTGCGCCAACAACTTCGCCTGAGCGGGTCTCCACGGCCAGGTAGGTGGGCTTCGTCCGAGCATCCTCGACGTATTCCCGCAAAGACTCCTCGATGCCGAACCAGTCCGGTAGTGAGCGCATCATACGTTCGACGGCGTCCGGATCTTGACGGCCAGTTACGACGTCGACAGCGCCAGACTCCCGAGTCTCCATCCGCGCATCATGCCGAACTTTCGCGCGCAGCGACCACGATCGCACCGTCAGGCCAGGCAGCGATACAGACCTTGTTGCCCGCACGGTCGGCGAGGATCCAAGATGCTGGCGCTTCGGAGTCGTCCACGATGTGGCCGCCCGCGGCCACCGCAGCGGCAAGGCGCGCTTCCGCATGCTCGCGGGCAACGGATACGTCGACATGCATCGCGTGCCGTAGCGGCTTGGCCTTGTCGAGATCTTGCATCCAGACGGTAGATCCGTGGCCTAGGGGATCGACGGCGTTGTCATCGGCCACTCCGGTGTAGCCGAGGACGGCGCGCCAGAAGCCGACGTCGATCGAGTCGGGGTGTGCCGCGATGGCAAGCTGAACCTCTTGTGCGCGCGCACGGTCGGCAGGCGCAGCGTGCGTTCGTGCGACGGCCGAGACTGCCTGAGCGAGTTCAATGTGATGCGGCCCCAGCGTCCAAATGTCGCGCGTGAGTCGCACTGCGAGGTGGTCATCGGAGAGGGTCATCAGCACTCCCGCGCCTTCGAAGCCCGAGACCTGCGACACCGCCTCGGCCAGGCGAGTGGCTTCACCGAGCGATGGGACGCCGAACACCGCCGTTGCTCCGCCGTGCAGCACGACCCAGTCGTCAACGTCCGGTGCGGCCAGGAACGCTTGCCAGCCATGATCGGTCATGTTCGTCTCCCTGCCGGATGTAGCCGCTCGACCCCGAGGATGACGTCGCATATAGGTACATCGATCGGGAACCGCGGGGTGGTTTGGCCTCATAGGGTACGGGGATGGCCGAACCAACCAGTCGCACTGCAGTTGTCACCGGTACGTCATCGGGTCTGGGGCGGGGCGTGGCCGAGCGCCTCGTCGCCCTGGGCTGGGATGTGCTCGGCACGGTCCGCGGGGACGGCGCGGGGCTCCCCTTCGAGACGGTGCGCTGCGACGTCACCGACGACGAGGCGGTGGCGCGTCTCGGCCATCAGGTGCTGCAGAAGTGGGGTCGGCTCGACGCCTTGGTGAACAACGCGGGCGTCTCACTGACGGGCCCGGTCGAGGAGCTCGCGCCCGACGAGCTGAGGCAGCATCTCGACGTGAACCTCGTGGCACCGCTTGCTTTGGTGCGGGCGTGCCTTCCGGGGCTGCGCGTCGGCGGTGGCGTCGTTGTCCAGGTGTCCAGTGTCTCGGGCTACTCAGCCAGCGAGCTGTTCCCCGCCTACAACGCGTCGAAGTTCGGGCTCGAAGGGGCGAGCGAGGCGCTCGCGGCCGAGGTCTCTGGTCAAGGTGTGCGGGTCGTCCTGGTCGAACCCGGTCCGTTTAGGACCGAGATCGGCCCGAAGGGGACCCAAGTGGCGGCCAAGGGTTCCACCGGGCTCTACGAGTCCGAATGGCGCGAGACCGACGACTGGCTCGAGTGGCACGCTTCGGCGAGCCCTGATGCTGACGCGTGTATCAGCGCAATCGTTGGAGCCGCGACCCGTCCGGATGCGCCCTTCCGGATACCCGTTGGAGAAGGCATCGCCGACGAACTGCGTCGGAAAGGTGCGGAGATGGTCGCCCAGGCCGACGCGGCGGAAGAGTTTCTCCGCTCTCTCTAGCCCATCGCTACGGACACGTTGGCTCCGGATGACATCGCTGGGTGCCATTTGACCGAGGTCTGCGCTGAGCGGATCCCCACTGCCTTGGGGCGCGAGCCCGACCGCCAGAGGACGGCCAACCATGAGCGCAGCCCGGCCCGAAGAACATGCTCCGACATGGAAGGGCATCAGGGCGGCCAGCCCATTGCTTTGGAACCTAGCGCCCTAGCTCCTGGATAACGTCGCTAGGTGACTGGACTGCTTGCGGCGCTTGGCAGACTGGGGCCGTGGACGACGATGTGGCAACCGCCCTGACGATCGCGGTGCGCAGTGCGCTCGCATCTGCAGGAAACCTTGAGCGGGCCAAACAGCAGCAGGCCTACATGAAGTCAGCTATGCCGTACCGCGGCGTGGCTCTGCCTGAGGTCCGGCGCA
>JANLWJ010000272.1:0-1745 GCA_031364455.1 Actinomycetes bacterium
GACGTGACCACCACAGTCATCCGCTACGACCCGCAGTGGAACACCTCGGCAAAGACGCTCCAGGCAGCCTTCCCCGACGCAACGTTGGAGGAGGTGGCTGGTCTCGGCGGAACCTTCCAGATCATCGTCGGTACCGAGTACACCAAGCCAGCGCCAGTTCGCGTCGCCAAGCAGGACAACGAACTTGGCTCGCACACCGCCGCAGACGACATCTGCGGTTAGCCCTCACCCGCACGCAACCGCGCGATCTCGTCGCGACGGGCCAGCCGGTGCTGTCGGCGAATCTGCGCCTCGGCAAGGCGCCGCCGGTCCTCGTCGCTCTCAGCCATCACCGGCGGCACGGGGCGTGGCCGTCCTTCGTCGTCGACGGCCACGAACACCAGATAGGCCGACGCCACGTGCACGGGAGGGTCGATCTCGTTCCAGCGTTCGGAGGTGACCCGGACGCCAACTTCCATCGAGGTATTTCCGGCCCAGTTCACCTGCGCATGCGCGTGAATCAGGTCACCAACGCGAACCGGGCGCAGGAAGACCATCTCGTCCATCGAAACAGTCACTGCAGGGCCCTTGCTGTGTCGACCAGCCGCAGCTCCTGCCACCGAGTCGACCATCCGCATCACCACGCCACCGTGCACGGTGCCGAGAAGGTTGACATCGAGAGACGTCATGATCTGCGTCAGCGTCGTGCGGGCTGCGTGCGTGGGTACCGGCTCCATTCGGTCATCCAAGCACGTGTTCGCTAGCCTGCGGGCGCGATGGCAGCACTTGCCGGCGCGAGCCGAGTGGGCCGGCGAAGGGGAACGATGGCGACTGTCTCTCGCTACCTCCCGCCTGAGCATGGCGCCTGGGCCATGCTGCTCGTACCGTTCGCTCTCGGTACCTTCTCGGCAACGCCGTCGTGGTGGTCGCTCCTGCTGCTGGTCGCCTGGCTGGCGGCGTACCTCACCAGCTACTACGCGCTTCGGTGGTGGAAGACCCGCGAGCTTGCGCATCGCGGTCTCCGGTTTCGGGTCCCTGCCATCGCGTACGCCACCGTGTTGGCTGTCTCAGGTGTGGCCCTGATCATCGTCGAACCGTGGTTGGCGGCTGCCGCATTGGCATTCGTACCGTTCGAGGCGGCAGCAGCAGCCCTGGCGCTGCACGGCAGGGAACGCTCGTTGACCGCAGGGATTGCCTCAGCGACCGCAGCCAGCCTGATGGCCCCCTTGGCCTACCGCTTCGCCGAAGGCGATGACCGCAGCGTTGCGTCAGCCCTGTTCGCCGTCTCCTGGCTGGCGCTCACCGGATCGGTGCTGCACGTGAAGTCGACGATTCGCGAACGCGACAACCCGAGGTACCGCTCCGCCTCGATCGCGTTCCACGCTGTGTCGCTGCTCGTGGCCATGTGGATCGAACCGGTGCTGGCGATCCCTTTCGGGTTTCTTCTCATCCGTGCCGTGGTTGTCCCGCAGCACGGGTGGCGTCCGGCGCAGATCGGCGCTGTCGAGATCGTCGGTTCGCTGCTCGTCCTCACTGTGCCGCTCATCGCCCTGTGACATCGCCCTGTGACATCAGGTCGCTCGGCCCGGCGCTAGGAGGAGAAGCCGACCTCACCGGATCGCCGGCGGCGGAGTGCCTCTCCCTTGGCCGACGACTCCTCGGCCATCTGCTGCTGGAACGACACCATCTTTGCCAGCAGCCCAGGATCGGCGGCGCCGAGGATCCGTACGGCGAGCAGCCCGGCATTGCGGGCGTTCCCGATAGCC
>JANLWJ010000279.1:0-1836 GCA_031364455.1 Actinomycetes bacterium
CCCAAGAGCACCTGGAACGGCAGGTTCACCGGTGACTACGTGTTCGCCGATTTCGTCTGCGGGTCCATCTGGCGACTACACCGAGCGGCCGATACGTCGTATGCAGCCAAGCCACTGGCTCCGGCAGCTGACCCGGTTGCCCTGACCTTCGGTCCCAGCCGTCAGGGGCGCGCCCTCTACTACGCCGAGTACTTCTCTGGCCAGATCCGCCGCATCACGCTGTCGTGAGCACCCCCACTGCGCTCGTCACCCCGCCGAACGCGGTGCGTTGGTCGGTCCTGGTCCAGCACCTCGACAGCGCGACACCACTGATTGAGGTCGACGCCGACCAGGTCTGCGCCACCGCCAGCATCGGAAAGGTTCTACTGCTGATTGCGGTGGCCGAACGCATCGAGTCAGGGCTGCTAAGTGCAGATGCACACCTGTCCCGATCAGACGTGGACCCCGTGGCCGACTCCGGGTTGTGGCAGCACCTGGACGCAGAGCAGCTGTCAGTCAATGACCTTTGCTCGCTGGTGGGTGCCACCAGCGACAACTTGGCCACCAATGCCCTCATCTCATCGGTCGGGCTCGAGCAGATCGCCGAAACCGGGCAACGCCTCGGCATGACACACACTGCTCTCAACGACATCGTCCGCGACAAAAGGCTGCCTGAGCATCCATCCGCGCTGTCGTCAGGTTCTGCCCGAGACCTGGTGCGGCTATGCCGGGTGCTGGATGAGGCAGACGGGGTCTCCCGCGGCGCCTCGGGAAAGGTCACGGGCTGGCTCTCGACCAACACTGACCTGTCGATGATCGCGTCGGCTCTCGGCCTTGATCCCCTTGCACATGTCGACGTCGACAGAGGCATCGAGCTCTGGAACAAGACCGGGACCAACGACGGCGTCCGCTGCGACATCGGCGTCGTTTGCCAAGGCGCCATCAAGGTGGCATACGCAGCCCTGGCCAACTGGACCCCCCAAGGCCCGGATGACCCAACGCGTGACGACGTGCTCACCTCGATGCGCAACATCGGGCAGCTCATCAGGAGATCCATCGAAAGCACCGCCGCCCGATGAGCACACGATGGCTCGCTCTCACTCTCGCGGTGATGCTCGCGGCCTACGCCCTGGTCCGCATCACGACTCTCGATCTGCTGGTTGCGCTGGGCTCGGCGGTGATTCTGCTCGCCGTCGGGCGGCGCTCAGGTCTCTCGTGGGCAGACCTCGGCCTCGCACGAGCAACCATGGCAAGTGGCGTTCGCTGGGCCTTGGCTGCAGCAGCCGTCGTGGCCATCGGCTATCTGGTCGTTGCAGTCACTCCACTGCAGGTGCTGCTGCAGGACAGCCGCTTCGACGATGGGTGGCCGGACGCGATTCGGCGCGCCGCTGTCACCGTCCCCCTCGGCACTGTGCTGTGGGAGGAGATCGCATTCCGAGGCGTGCTGTGGGCCGGGCTGCGCAACCGCTGGGGCGCATCGTTGGCTACGGCCGGTAGCTCACTGCTCTTCGGTGTCTGGCATGCGCTCCCCGCGCTGCGCTTCGCTGAGACAAACGATGGAGCCGAGTCCGTGGCATCGGGCACAGCTGCGGTGATCGGCACGGTACTCGTCACCATGGTTGTCACCGGGGCCGCAGGTATCCTCCTCTGTGAAATGCGTCGGCGTAGCGACAGTCTTCTCGCGCCCATCGGGCTGCACTGGGCCGCCAACGCGTTCGGGGTCCTGGCGGTGGCAGCCGTCGCCACCTGATCAACCAGTGGTGCTGAGGCATCCACCAACTCGCGTCCTCCAGCACTTCGACGGTCTATCGATGCTCGCGCCGCTTGAGATCGTCCTCAAGCTCACTCAGCGATGCC
>JANLWJ010000284.1:0-2913 GCA_031364455.1 Actinomycetes bacterium
GCTTCTCTTCGAAGAAGCATCGCTTCGCTTCGCTTCGAAGAAGCTTCGCTTCGCTTCGCTTCGAAGAAGCTTCGCTTTGCTTCGCTTCGCTTTGATGAAGCTTCGCTTCGCTTCGCTTCGAAGGAGCTTCGCTTCGCTTCGATTCGAAGAAGCTGCGCTTCGCTTCGCTTCGCTTTTTTTTTGGCCACTTTTTGGCCACTTTTTTGCCACTTTATGACCACTTTTTGGCCACTTTTTGGGCGCCGATCCACGACAACCCGCCGCTCGGCAGGAGCTCAGCTAACCGGTCGGCGGCGAGCCGCTTGAACTTACGTGACTGCGAACGGGTGCGGTCGAGAACGGCGACTTCCAGCTGAGCGGGGGTGATCTGCCGAGGTTCGCCATTGTCGCTACCCGCTGAGTCGCTCGAAAGAGCATCGATGGCCAGTGCGATTGCCGGCCCCAGCTCGAGATCCTCCTCGTAGGTCGACTCAAGCGCGGTGCTGATCGCCTCCGCAGACCCTCCCATGACCACGTAGCCCTGCTCGTCGGCAACCGAACCGTCAAAGGTGAGCCGGTACATCTGGTCGCCGGTGGCCGCATCCCCCACCTCGGCGACGACAATCTCGACCTCGTAGGGCTTGGATGTCTCGGTGAAGATCGTGCCCAGTGTCTGGGCGTAGGCGTTGGCGAGGTTTCGTACCGTCACATCGCGACGGTCGAAGGAGTAGCCACGCAGGTCGGCAAGGCGAATGCCAGCGACCCGAAGGTTCTCGAACTCGTTGTACTTGCCCACCGCCGCAAAGGCGATCCGGTCGTAGATCTCGCTGACCTTGTGCAGGGCTCTCGAGGGGTTCTCGGCAACAAAGACGATCCCGCCGCGGTACTGCAAGACGGCCACCGAGCGTCCTCGGGCTATGCCCTTGCGTGCGTAGTCCGCCTTGTCCTTGATGATCTGCTCAGGCGAGACGTAGAACGGAACGGACACGAGCCTTCCTTTCCTGCTGCGCGGTGTTCTGGGATTGTGGTTGGAGTTAGGTCAATGGCGACGCTGGGCCGTCAGGACGCTCGTTACGGGCTGAGACCAGGCGTTCGACGACGTCACCGACCTCGGCATCTGGCAAGCGGCGGTAGCCCTCCGCCGAGA
The DNA here is from genome assembly GCA_031364455.1 of Actinomycetes bacterium. Lineage (GTDB taxonomy): Bacteria > Actinomycetota > Actinomycetes > JAHEKZ01 > JAHEKZ01 > JAHEKZ01. The sequence continues at coordinate 1,127 of JANLWJ010000284.1, forward strand.
CGACCGACACCACCGGGAAGATCCGGCGCATGAGATCGGGTCCACCGGTTGCCGAGTCGTCGTCTGCTGCGTCGTAGAGCGCTTGGGCTGCAGCCATGACGGCGTCGGCTTCAGGCATCTGACTGCGGTAGAGCTTCTTGAGCGACCCACGTGCAAAGAAGCCACCGGACCCAACGGCGTGGAAGGAGTGCTCCTCATAGCGACCGCCGGTCACGTCGTAGCTGAAGATGCGTCCGCTGGCAGTCTCGTGGTCGTAGCCGGCAAAGAGCGGCACGACCGCGAGCCCCTGCATGGCCATCTCGAGGTTGCCGCGGATCATCGTCGCCAACCGGTTGGCCTTACCTGTGAGCGACAGTGTGGTGCCCTCGATCTTCTCGTAGTGCTCCAGCTCTACCTGGAGCAGCCGGACGAGCTCGATCGCCAGGCCGGCGGTACCGGCGATGCCAACGGCGCTGTACTCATCAGCCGGATAGACCTTCTCGATATCGCGCTGAGCAATGATGTTGCCCATCGTGGCTCGTCGGTCGCCGGCCATGACGACACCGTTGTCGAACGTCAGCGCGACGATCGTCGTGCCGTGCGGTACGTCGATGTCAGCGGCGGTGCCCGAGCCAGATCCGGCGCCACCTGGAAGCAGTCTGGGTGCGTGGTCGGCCAGGAAGTCGCTGAACGAGGATCCTCCTGCCCGCAGGAACGCGGCAGGCAGTGATGCAGGGCGATCGAGGTACGTCACGGAGGTCACTCGCCGCCCTTCTGGACAAAGGCCCTAACGAACTCTTCGGCGTTCTCCTCGAGGACCTCGTCGATTTCGTCAAGGATTGCATCGACGTCTTCGCTGAGCGCCTCATGGCGCTCGGCGACCTCAGTCGTCTCGACGGGTGCCTCATCAACCTCTTCGGTGCGACGCTCAGCGTGCTTCTGCCCGCCGGTCTCCTGTGCACTCATGATTGGAACCTCCACATCCACGTCACTGCTCAGAACCCGACCCTAGTCGGATCGACCGGTGGTGGCTCGCTCTGAACCCCCGACGCGCCCCAAGCTGATCCAGGGGGCCGGTGGCGCTCAGTTGGAGGTCAGCGCATCAACCAACTCCGCAGCGGTCTGGCATCGATCGAGAAGTCCGCCGACGTGGGCTCGCGTTCCCCTGAGTGGTTCGAGCATCGGGACGCGCTGAAGGGACGCTCGGCCAGGAACATCGAAGATGACCGAGTCCCATGACGCTGCAGCGACCTGCGACCCGTATCGGCGAACGCACTCCCCACGGAACCAGGCCCGGGTGTCCTCGGGCGGCTCATGAACGGCCCGAGCTATCGCATCGTCGGCCAAGATGCGCTCCATGCGTCCATGGGCAAGCAGGCGGTGGTAGAGCCCCTTGTCAGGACGCACGTCGGAGTACTGCAGGTCGACCAGCTGCAGCCGGGCGTCGGACCATGAAAGTCCGTCACGGGAGCGGTAGCCCTCGAGGATCTGGCGTTTGGCGATCCAGTCGAGCTGGTTGACCAGCCGTGAGGGATCGTCCTCCAGGTCGTCGAGCACCTGTGACCATCGCCTGAGAATCTCACCGGTCCCGTCGTCGATGTCGCTGCCCATCCGGTCTTCGACGAACTTGTGTGCCTGGTCGCAGTACTCCCGCTGCAGATGAACGGCCGTCATCGTGCGACCGTCGCGCAGTTCAACCTGGTGCTGCAGGTCAGGGTCATGGGACACCGAGTGAAGCTCGTGGACCGGCCGCGACAGCGCAAGGTCGTCTGCGAGGAACCCCTCCTCGATCATCGAGAGGACCAGGG
>JANLWJ010000329.1:0-1819 GCA_031364455.1 Actinomycetes bacterium
TGACATCATCGAGCGCGCGTCCAAGCTCGCCGACCAGGTGTTCGTCGGAGTCATGGTCAACCAGAACAAGCGCGGGCTCTTTGCAGTGGAAATGCGCGTTGACCTCCTGGCTCAGTCGTTGGACCACCTCGACAACGTCACGATCGAGACCTTCTCGGGACTGCTCGTCGACTTCTGCCAGGCCAAAGGTGCTCGCGCCATCGTCAAGGGCCTGCGGGCCGTCGGCGACTTCGACTACGAGCTGCAGATGGCCCAGATGAACCACCGCCTGACCGATGTTGACACCCTCTTCGTTGCCACCAACCCGCTCTACTCCTTCCTCTCCTCGAGCCTGATCAAGGAGGTCGTCGCCTTCGGCGGCAACGTCGATGGGCTGGTCCCGGCCCCGGTGCTGGCGCCGCTCATTGCGGCACTGACACCGAAGGAGCCACCGGCATGAGCCTGCCTGGCCGCACGCCGGCCCATTCCCAGAGTTGAGAACAGCCACACAGAGTTGAGAAAAGCCACACGCCCGGTTCGGATCCATCCCCTGGAGGTCTCGTGGAGATCCACGACAAGCTCGACGAGCTCGGTGAGGTCATCGAGAGCGCTCGCGCGGTCCCCATGTCGGCATCCTGCATGGTCAACCGGGCCGACGTTCTCGCCCTGCTCGACCAGGTTCGGCGACAGCTGCCCTCCGACCTGACCAGGGCCGACGCCCTGCTGGCCGACGCCGAAGGGGTGCGCACCCAGGCTCGTCACCAAGGGGAGGAGATCATCGCTGAGGCTCACGAGGAGAAGATGCGCCTGGTCTCAGAGACCGAGGTGCAGGCCCAGGCCGAGCGTGAAGCCGGCCGGATCATCGCCGGCGCCGAGGCAGAGGCCGAGCGGATGCAGCGCGAGATCGACGACTACATCGACGCCAAGCTCGCCAACTTCGAGCTGGTCCTCACCAAGACGCTGGAGGCGGTGGCGCGCGGCCGGGACAAGATCGCCGGGCGTCGAGCCGTCGAGGAGCTCTCGGGGATCGACCTGCCCGACTTCGACGAGAGTACCGGCGACGAGGGCCCGGCTGACCGCTCCGGCTGAGCTAGCCCGGTTTGGGCGCATACGGTGGCTCGGCTACCCTTGGCAGCGGTCTCGTCCCCGAGGCCGATGTCCGGACAGCCCAAGGGCATATCCCACCGCGCTCCCAGCGAGGTGTGCGGTGTGCGCCAGGAGAACACCGCTCGTGTCTCGCCTCAACCCGCGTGACCCGTTGGTTCTCGACACCCAAGCGGTGGCGAGACGCCCCGGGGCGATGGTTGCAGTGAACCGCACGGTCGATGCGCCGCCCGGACTCGGCTCGGACGTGGTCGGCGTCCCTGAAGGTGCTCCGGTTGAGCTGCAGCTGCGGCTCGAGTCGGTCATCGAGGGGGTTCTGGTGTCCGGTATCTGCCGGACACAGGCAAGTGGTGAGTGTGTGCGATGTCTGGATCCGTTGGTGTTTGATCTCGACCTCGACATGCAGGAGCTCTTTGCCTACCCCGACACCGCTGCTGCGGATGCGGATGAGATCACGCAGGTGGAGGACGAGCTCGTCGACTTCCGGCCAGTTCTGCGGGACGCCGTGGTGCTCGCCCTTCCCCTGCAACCGGTGTGCCAGGACGACTGTCTCGGCCTCTGCGCCATGTGCGGTGCACGGCTGAACGACGACCCGGATCACCAGCACGACCAGTTCGACCCGCGATGGGCCGCACTGGGGGGCCTGCATCGGCAGGACTCGAACGCATCAGACGCGCCTAGCGCGTCCTAAGGACTAGAAGGGCATCGCTGTGGCCGTCCCGAAGCGGAAGACGTC
>JANLWJ010000339.1:0-1518 GCA_031364455.1 Actinomycetes bacterium
GACGTCTGTTGCGCAGTGTGCTGGGCAGCCAACTGCTCGGCGTTTGACCTCATGGCACCGACGGTAGGGCGACCCACCGACAACAGGGGCAGCCACGCCGACTCGTACTCTGGATGCCCGTCACTCACTACCCCTCGTCCCTAGAGATCCGTCAGCACCGTCAGCACCGTCCAGGAGGACCCGTGGCCATCGAGGCCCCCACCACCGACACCCGCTGGCGGTGCAGCCAGTGCGGCAACCTGACCCGCTTCGACGTCGTCCGGGTGAGCCGCACCCGCGAGTTCTGGCACCAAGAGCTCTCCGGCTCCCCGGTTGTGGAGGAGGCGCAGGTGCTCGACGGTCATATCGAGTCGGTGGCCTGCCGTTGGTGTGCCGGTGGGGGCTCGATCGAACTGGTGGGGCGCCCGGCAGTGGAGTGATTCCGCGGGAGTGTCGGTGGTCCCCTCTAGCGTCTGGCGCACCACCAGATCAGAGGAGACGACCATGATCATCGACTGCGACGGATGCGGTGTCCGAGGGGACGCCTGCGGTGACTGTGTCGTCGCCGTGCTCCTGGGCGCTCCTCCTGACCTTCAGGCGGACGAACAGCGTGCCCTGGGGGTACTGGCAGAGGCGGGGCTGGTCCCGCCCCTGCGACTCGTCGAGCGCCCACCGGACGCCGGACCGGGCCGGGTGCCCGATTTGTCCGAATCTGGTGTGAGGGACGACACACCGGGCTCCAGCACAAGGGCTGTTTGATCCGTTGCCGTTCCGTTACTAGTGTGTGGGGTTGAGCCAGCGGCCACCGCCGTTAACCGACGTCGACGCCGGCTCCCGTCGAGTTCAGGCGGATCGAGTAGGGCTTCGAATCCATCGAAGTCACACCTTGACCCCTGGAGCCGGGGAACCATGTTCCCTGGGGCGAATCGGCACCGAAGGCTCAGCACACTGGAGCCGGACCGTGCAGTAGGGCGCCTTCCCCGCCCGAGCCCGTCAGCTCACCCGGTAGACGGATGAGGAAGAAGGAGAGCCGCCTCAGTGGCGTCCCGCCCCATTTCGCGCGCCCTGTCATTGGCCATTGCGGCCGCCTTCAGCGTCACCGCCATTGCACTCGTGCCTGGCACCGGTGCTGCTGAGCCCAATCTGAGCATCGAAGAGGTTCAGCAGCGGGTCGACGCCCTCTACGAAGAGGCTGAGGCAGCAACCGAGCGCGCCCACACGATCAACCTTGATGTGCAAGATGCCCGGCAGCGCCTCACGCGCCTGCGCACAGACATCGCCAAGCAGGAGCGCACGTTCGAGGCACTCCGTGAGGTGCTGGCGCACGCGGCGTCCGACATGTACGCCACCGGGGGCATCGACCCGTCGATGCAGATGATGCTCTCCTCCAACCCCGAAGACTTCCTGCTGCAGGCTCAGTCGCTCGACCAGGATGACTTTTGGCCATTTAAAGATAAGGTTTTCGGACTATTCGCGCTCAGAAAGTGACGACAAAATCATTTGTCGATCATTTTGACTGACACTATGTCAACTATATAT
>JANLWJ010000355.1:0-2143 GCA_031364455.1 Actinomycetes bacterium
GGGCGCCCTCGGCGGCGAGTTTGAGGCGAGAGGTGACCCCCGTAACCGATCGAGGTGCGGAGAGCGCAACCCCGTGAGAGGTGCCACCGCCGATGATGAGCAGATGACCGTCACCGGGAGCCTTGCGCTGCCGGTAGCCGAACCGAACGCCACGACGAGTCGGGTGAACGGCAAGTACCGTGCCTCGGGCGCGGTAAGAGTCGCGGTCGCCGAGCCACAGCGCGGTTCCGATGCGGGGGCGGAAGCGGGTCTCGGGGTGTCGGCGGTGCAGCGTGGCCAGTTCGACGTCTGACACATGGCTGACCCAGAGGGTGTCGGTGGGCAGTTGGTGGCGGCGCAAGGTGCTGACCCAGCTGCTGATCTCTTCGACCCGCGGGAGCTCGCCGTTGTCGATAGGCAGGTGGAGGGCAAAGCCCTCAAGAGCCAGACGCCGAATGTCGGGTACGGCCATGGCGATGGCTTCCTCGTCGAGGCCGAAGCGCCGCATCGAGGTCAGCAGCTCGACCACGGCACGTCGCCCGTGCCCCGACAGCGCGCGAACTGCCTCCAGCGAGGAAGCAGTCAGGATCAGTCGTTCGTCGTCAGCCGGCTCCGGGTCGATCGCCGGGTGCCAGGGTGTGAGAACGAGGACGTCACCGCGAAACCCGTCGTGCACCAACGGTGCCTCGTCCAGTGTGCCAACGGCAAGCGTGTCACAGCCGAGGCGCTCGGTCTCGGCGCCGAGCATTGCGAGGCCGAATCCGTACCCGTTGCCCTTCGCCACTGGGACGATCGTTGGGATCTGCGCAGTGAGCGCCGCGGCGTTCCCGCGCCACCGCTCGGTCTCGACATGGAGAGCAAACATCAGTTAGCGGCGCCCCAGGTAGTAGGTGAAGGCTCGGTGCAGTAGGGGGTTCAGCGGGTAGTCCCACTCTCCGACGTACTCGACGGCCTCCCCGCCGGTACCGACCTTGAACTGGATGAGGCCGAAGAGGGGGTCACTCGGGTCGAGTGTGTCGGTGATGCCACGGAGGTCGTACACCGAGGCGCCGGCCGCGTGTGCATCCTCGATCATCTTCCACTGGATGGCGTTGCTGGGACGTAGGTCGCGACCCTCGCTGGTCGAGGCCCCGTAGGAATACCAGACGTGGGTTCCGACCCTTACCCAGGTCGTGGCAGCCAGGACGCGACCCTCGTGTCGAGCAAGGTAGAGCCGAATACGGTCAGCACCAGCCTCGGCCCGCATCGCGTCCCACATCCGCTGGAAGTAGCTGAGCGGCCGCGGTGTGAAGCCATCACGCCGGGCTGTCTCGACGTAGACCTCGTGGAACACCGGGAGGTCGGACGCGTCGCCGAGGTGCACCTCGACACCGGACTTCTGGGCTTTCCGGATATTGCGCCGCCACAGCTGGTTGAAGCCGCCGAACACCTCGTCGAGTGATCTGCCGGCAAGTGGTACCTGGAAGACGTAGCGCGGCTGGAAGTCGCCGAAACCGGCACCGGAGCTCTGCCGCGTCCAGCCACCTGCCTCGAGTGCGGCCACAACGGCGTCGGCGGTACTGGATGTCGAGTCGGCTTGGACATCGGAGAGCCGACGCACCTCGTCAACTGCGATCGCGTCCTTCAGCGTGCGGGTCTCCCAGCAGCGGGCCACCACCGGTGGACCCATCTTCACCGAGAAGGCCTTCCGGCGGCGGAGGTGCTCGAGCAGTGGAGAGGTCACCGTGTCGGTGGGGTAGCGCTGCCAGTCGATGACCGGGCCTTCTGGCAGGTAGGCGAGAGCGCGACTTGTCCGCGGCAGGGAGCGGTAGAGGACCAGCGCGGCACCCACGAGATCGGCGCCGTCAAACCACCCGAGACTCTCGTTGGCCCAGTCGACTTTGACCGCACCCCAGGCCGGCGTCTGCAGGAATGAGCCGCTGGCATCGGTCACGACGGCTAGGTGCTCGTCGGTGGTGATCGGTCGGACCACCAGTGGCTGATTCACGGCCGCCAGCCTACTGGCGCAGAGCGAAGGCGGGTCTCCCGCAAGGAAGACCCGCCTTCGCTCGATGCTGCGTGACTACGCCGGAGGCAGAACGACGGTGATCTGCGTGCTGGACGTCAGCACGGTGCCCTCCGCCACTGTGGTCGTCCGACTGACACCACCACCGATGTTCTTGGT
>JANLWJ010000036.1:0-5645 GCA_031364455.1 Actinomycetes bacterium
ACACCGGCCGGAACAAGCCAGCAGCAACCAACGTGGCGACTGCAACAGCCCACGAGTCAGCCTGCCCCGTGGACCCCGACTCCGGCACCAGGCTCGTCAACGACGTGACCACGGCTACGTAGACACCAAGCAGCACGCCAGTGACGAGTACGTAGGCAGTGGTGCGCCCAATGATCCGGTCAATGTCGTATAGCCGGTACCGCAGAATCGCGACTCCGCAGGAGAGCGGGATACACGCGAAGGCGGCCGCGAGAAGAACAAAACGAAGGAATGAGTAGCCGTTTTCGGCTAGCCATTGTGCAGGAGCAAGAGAGAGCAGGAGCAGCAGGATTGAAGCTGCGAAGAATCGCATCTGCAGCCGCTCGATCCCTTTCGCTCGCCAGGCGCGCAGCAAAGCCGAGACGACCGACAAGAGAGTCAAGGCAAACAGAGCAGCCACCCAAAAGACATATGAGTTGTCCAGGAAGCCAGGGAACGACAGCGCTACTGGGTTCACCACCTCATAAGCGTTGGGAGCTCCCTCTTCTCCAATCCAGAGTGTCGCGCTGAGCATGGAGAAGCCGAAACTCAACACGCTGAGAGTGATTACCAGCCACAGAACCGGACGCCATCGGGGCGACAACAAGCCAGACGGGTACAGCAGAAAGGTAAAGGAGGTGGCCAGAATCAAGAGCGGGAAGGCCAGTCCAGACCCAGCCCAAGCGGACGCAAAACCCCACCACTTGAGCGGGGGTCCAGCAACGAGAGCGGCCTGTACGCCAACCACTGACAGTTCCAGCAGGCTTGCGGCCAGTCCAACGAGCAAAAAGACCCAACCGATTGGGTTATCCGGCCGCCGTCTGGCGACTACTGCCCCAACCGGTGCATAGAGGACCCACACGAGGAACAGCAAGTCATCCCCAGTGAAGGCTCGCTTGAAGATCACCGACAGCGTCAGGCTCGCTCCGATCATCACAACCAGGGCCCACCACGCGATCCGCTGGGCCCTATGCCGGTTCATCATCTGATCGGCTCGCGGGTCCAGATCGCCAAGGCGCTGGGTTGTACGGGCTCCTCGAGAATCGTCATGAGCTCATCGGAGACAACGGCTGGATGCACCTGGTGGCGCATCTGGTCGGCAAACTGCTCTACCGCTAGCTGACCGTCGTACCTCTGACGATTGAAGCGTCGGTCGACCATCGCTTGAACCCTGCTGAGCACCGGCCTGAAGTGAGCGGCTGCGGCTAGCGTGGCAACTGCGACGACAAGGCCATCCGATGAGTCGGGGAGCAGGCCCGAAGCAACGGTAATCACTCCCACGTACACCGCAACCAATGTGAGGCTGACCACGGCGTAGGAGACTGTCCTGCTGACGACTCGGTCAAGCTCGTAAAGCCGATAGCGACTGACCGCGATACCGATGGACACAGCTACCGCATTCATCGGCAACGCCCACAGGAGGTTCGCCAGTCCGAACTCAAGGCTCTCGTCACCGTCGGTCGGCAACAGTTCAAGCGCCGTGATTCCGGCGAGCGCGACAGCGACACCGGAGATGAACCACCGGTACTGCAGACGGACTACCCCAGTGCTTCGCCTCCAGCGGAGTGTTTGGCTGACCAGCGTGGCGAGCACAAATGTCGGCACAACAAGGAAGCCGGGCCCTTCGATGAACCACGTGCTGATCCCCTCAAGGGCATCCACACGAAGGGGGTTTGGTCGCTCGCTGTCAATCACCCGCGGGCTCACCAGGTTGAGAGCGGTGATCCAAACAGCGAGCGCACACAGCAGACGAGACAGAACCCGTGCTCCCCTGGAGACGCCAAACCCCGAAGGGAATGCCACCACGACGCCGATGAGGCCGATGAGGCCGATCCAGCCAAGCGCCCCGGCCAGCATGCCCGGCATTTCCAGCAGCACGGGCCAACGAGGTTCCGTGCCGACGAGCAGGTCATGCGTTGCCGTGACGAGGGCCATACACGCGCCCGTGAAGAGCAGGAGCCGGCCAACGGTGTTTGCTCGTCGGTGCAGCAGGATCATCATGCCGACGATGGGAAAGCCCACCCATGCGACTCCCCACCACCAGGAGAGCGCGTGAGATGTTGCATCGGCGTCCGCGAGGCCCAGCTCGATGGTGACATTCCAAAGGAGGCCAGAGAGCAGCACGGCAGTGACGACCAGGGTCGTCCCCACGATTGCTGCCCTGCGGTAGATCTCCTTCTCGCCCAAGGCGGGCCGCCTATCCGCTGGACCGCTGCGGACGAAGCATCCTGATCGGGGTCGTGAGGATATGGATCCCGGAGCGGATGCCTGAGTTGTGCCAGACGTTCCGCCAGTTCCTCCACAGCCGCTTGTGGTCTACACAGACGGTCTCTTCGGTGACCGTTGCGTCCACCACCCCGTAGTGGGCCGCCAAGTTCGTCAGCGTTCCCATCCAGAACTCGTCCTCCTTGCGCCGGGCGACGGGCCAGGCGAGCTCCCAGATGGGATCGTTGGGCCTGATCAAAATCTTGATCTCCACGTGGGTTTCACCGGCGTCCTCCTCTGCGGAGAACGTGATCATGCCCGCGAACATATGCCCCTCGGGCGTCATGAAGGTGAAGGACTCCTCGTCGGCGTAGATCACCACAATCCCGGTGGCCAGCTTCGGCCCGTGGCTGGCGATACCCACTTCGATTGGCGCCACGGCACCAGGCTCAATCCCTGTCAGGCTGTTGTGGAAGACGCTTCCGGGCGGCCAGTAGTCGCCGAAGTTGACCTTCCAGTCGGTGATCAGCGCCCGTGCCCCGACCACCGTGCCAACGTTGGTCGAGTACGTACGTTGCCAGAGGCGGCCGAAGCCCTGCTGTGGACCGGTGACCTTCTTTCCGGTGATGTTGTACCCGACCTTCGACTTATCGTCGGGTGCGGCCAGCCGGTCTACCTTGGTCGCCCAGTTGCCTGCGTCACGCGGACTGCCCGGGTCGTTGGTGTCTGACGTGGTCATCGCTCCTCCTCGTTACGCACTTGCAAGCGCGGTCGCTGCATCTGCGTGCAGCGCGATTGCCTCGTCGAGGCGGGTCAGCTCGAAGATCTGGCGGTAGTGATCAGTGAGACCAACGGCTGCCAGCTTCTGCTGCTGACGATTGGCCCGCACGAGCAGGGTGACGAGCATCCCGATCCCGCCACTGTTCATGTACGTGAGCCCGGTGAAGTCGAGGATGAGGAACCGAGTACCTGGGGCACAGGCCTCTTCGTACGCCGACATCAAGACCGGCTCGCACGCCGCGGTCACATCGCCAGAAATCTCGATCACCGCAGTTCCGGTCTCTGGGAAGTGCACTGTCATGCTGACCTGTGGTTCTGACATGGGTTGTTGTCCTTTCGCCGTTATGCGGTCGTGGCGCCGACCGCGGCGTCAACGTCGGAGAAGACCTGGATGAAATCCGACAAGCGGGTGATGTCGAAGATGTGGCGGTAGTGCTCGGTGAGGCCTGACGCATGGACCGCCCGCTTCTCTGCCCTGGCCCGGCCCAACAAGCTCACGATCAGGGCAATGCCCGTTGAGTTGATGTAGTCGACTGCGTCGAAGTCCAGTACGACGGTCGTTGGGTTCGAGTGGGCAGCGGTGTCGTATGCAGCGGCTAGCAAGCCTGACGCATCGCGGTCGATCTGTCCGGTCAGGACGATCACCGCAGACTCTGGGTCGTGGCGGGCGACAACTTCGTACTCCGTAGTCATGACGTAACTCCGTCCTTCTCGGCTGGGTCAGCCGTTGATGAATCGACGTTGAGAACCAGACGAACGGTGTGCCGCTCTTCTCTGGTGTGCTCTTCGCACTCGTCAACCATGTTTTCGATGAGGAAGAGTCCCCATCCACGCGTTGTCTGGAGCCCAGCCAGCTTCAGCTCCAGGTCGGGGGTGTCAGCGACGGCGTCCTCGACGCGGCCGCCGAGATCGCTGATCTCGACGGCGATTCCCCGCGCGGTACGCAAGACCACCACGTCAACCGGAAGCTCGGCGCGGTTGTGGTTCCCGTGCTCGATGGCATTCATCGCGGCCTCCGCGGAGGCGGTTTTGATGCGTTCGAGCTGATCGGCGCTGAGCCCACAGTCGGCAACAACCTCGGCAACCCGAGCCAGGACCAGCCGCTCGTTGCCCGGCTCGCTGGGAACCGAGAACCGGGACAGTACCTCCTCAGCCTCGGGGTCGGCCGGGCGAGCAGCGGCGCTCCGCTCAAGAGTCACCAGCGTGACATCGTCCTCCTGCTCCTGGCCGCCGGAGAAGCGCTCCAGCGTCGAGACGCATGCGTCAACGAGTGCCGGACCGGACTCCGCTTGTCCCACCAGGTCTTCGGTTCGGCCGAAGCCAAACATCTCGCCGTCGTCGTTGTGCTGCTCGGTGATGCCGTCGCTGTAGAGCAGCAGGACCTCACCGGGGTTGATGACGGCCTGCACCTCGTCGTACGAGCTCTCCTGCATCAGGCCCAGGGGCATTCCGGTAGCCCTGAGCTCGCGGACCCCATCTCGCCCCTTCACGAAAGGCAAGTTGTGGCCGGCATTGGCCAGCAGGACCTCACCAGTGTCTCGGTCGAAGACGAGAACCAGGCAGGTGACGAACATATGCGCGGGGATGTCGCTGCAGAGCAGCTCGTTGACGCGTCCCAGCACCGCTGCCGGCGAGATGAGCCGCGGACCAGCCTCACGAAGCAGAGCGTGCGTGCTGGCCATCACCAGGGCCGCAGGTACGCCCTTGTCCGTCACATCACCGGTGACCACCATGATGCGTCCGTCCGGAAGCTCCATCACGTCGTAGAAGTCTCCGCCGACGGTGCGCGCAGGCAGGTAGAAAGCCGACAGGTCCCAGCCAGCCAAGTTCGGCAACGACTGCGGCAGGAACTGCTGCTGGATCAGCTGGGCGACGCGAAGCTCTTGCTCAATGCGTTCACGCACTCGCGCCTCACCTTGCTGCTGGCGCACCATCTGCCCGAGCCGCAGAGCCGGCGCCGCATATCGCGCGAGAGTGTCGAGCAGGCGACGGTCGTCGTGCGAGTATCCACGCTCGGAGAGTCGCTGGCCGAGTGCCAGCAACCCCACCATCTCGCCTGATGCCACAAGCGGAACCACCAACTCGACCCCTGAGTCGCGCATGTCGATAACGGCTGGTGAGTCCTGCGGCAGCGTCGAAACGTCCACCGGACCGGAAGCTCCCTGCAGGAATGCCAGGACCGGGTCGTTGGGTGCGATGTCGAGGGTGAGTGACTGAGTCTTCGAGCTGACCGGCTCCACTACGGGCGCCGACTCCTCCGAGGAGCTAGACCGACGCCACCAACGCTTGGTTCCGGCGGTCCCCTGCTCGGTCGGGGCCGGCGTCTTTGAGCCCTCGGGTGGCGACTCGTCGGCCTGCGCCGGTGCCACGACGTCGAGCTCGAGTGGCTGGACCACATCGCCTCCTCGTGCTGAGCCCCCTTGCGGGGTCGGACCTTCGTACGGCTCGAGCATCGCGTACCTCCCGTTCCGAAAGCGTTACGGCAACGGCCCACTTTGAAGAGTTCGGACGCTAGCGCAGTCGAAAGCGTTACGGTTCCGACGTGAGCGAACTTAGGCTGCGGCTCTTCGGCGCCCCCGAGCTCTCGGTGGCAGGATCCCCGATCACGTTCGACACCCGCAAGGCTGTTGCCCTCATTGCCT
>JANLWJ010000380.1:0-5658 GCA_031364455.1 Actinomycetes bacterium
ACAACGATGGCACTCTCACCTCCGCGTACATGGCGAGCAAGGCGGCGGTAAACCGGTTCACTGAGGCGCTCGCTGGGGAGTGCTTTGCCGCAGGTGTTCGGGTGTTCGCGATGTCGCCGGGCATGGTGAAGACGGACATGACTGCCGACGTCTTTGCCGACCTGTGGGACGACGACGAGACCTGGACTCCGATCGAGACGTCGCTGGACCTCATCACCGACCTCGACTCGGGGATCCTCGATCAACTGTCAGGACGGTACTTCCGAGCCGCCGTCGACGACTGGCGATCCCTTGCCAGCAGAGCCGATGAGGTCATCGCGCTCGACACGAACGTCCTGCGGCTCGCGGACCTCCCCTAACCAGCCGCGACCCGACACGTCCCGCTGCCGGGCCGCGCCTAAGTGCCCTTCGCGCTCGCATCCTCCCGATGGGATGTTGGCTGGCAGCGTGGTCGAGTTTCGCTTCAACGTCTGACGCGGGCGTTTGGCCAGGGTCGGGGCAGGGGCCTTACGTCAGCCGACCAGCCCTTGACGCGAATCGGTGCGTGTGCGCACAATAGCGTTACAGAAGGGATGGCTATGTCAGCCGAGACGATCAACATGCGGACCGACGCAGAGCGTAAGCGTCGGCTACAAATGGCCGCTGACCTGGCGCACGAGAGCCTGACGTCGTTCGTGCTCTCCGCCGCAGACGACCGGGCGGAGCGGATCATCGCCGACAGTCGCACGACGACCCTGCCGGCCGACTTCTTCGATGACTTCTTCGACTCCCTTGCCCCCGAACCGACCCCGGCTTTGATCGACGCGGCCGCTCGGCTTCGTCACATGGTCCGACGTGACCCCTAGCCCTTCGTTCGTCTCCGCCACATTTGACCCCTCAGTTCACGTGGTCGCTGACTTCGACAGCGGCGAGCCCGATCTCGACGCCTGGCTGCGTGATCACGCCGCACGCGCATCGCGCGCCAGGATCGCCCAGACTTTCGTTTGGGTTGCAGAAGACGGCGTGACGGTCGTCGGGTACTACTGCCTGAGCGCCCATGCGGTTCCGCGAGCGGAGGCGCCAAGCCGCATCGGCCGCGGGGTCACCGACCCTGTGCCGGCCGCTCTACTCGGGAAGCTCGCGCTGGACCGAACACTGCACGGGCGGCGACTGGGCGACGTGCTTCTCGCCGACGCGCTGACCCGCGTCATCGCGGCCAGTGGGGCGGGCCCGGCAGTGCGGGCGATTGTCGTGGATGCTGCGACGGAACGGGGCCGAGCCCTCTACGCCCGAGCCGGCTTCGTTCCGGCACCAGGTCGAGACGACCGCATGATTGTGCGGGCCGAGGCAATCGCGAACGGCCTGCGGCTGCAGTAGGCCGTCGCTGAGAGCGGTCCGAGCCCCGTGGCATCATCGCCACATGAGCGACAGTGACCCTCGGCGGAGCCCTGACCGCCTCCCGCCTCGACGCGCCACGGCGGACCAAGCTCTATCTGACATGGTCGCTGACGCGGAGCGTCTCGGGCTGTATGACGAGGACCCGGACGCTGTCCGGGAGGCCCTTCGCGAAGCAAGGGCTACGAGGTCGCGGAGTTAATCTCAAACAGTCCGCAAACAGTCCGCAAGAAGTTCAGCACCACCTACACGGTGTCAACGGCCGTCAACGCATTGCCGCAGGTCAGCAAGCTCTCGCAGTCATCGAGGGATACCGATGGACGTGCGCGAGGGCTTCCGCTTCAACATCTGACGCGGGCGTTTGGCCAGGGTCGGGGCAGGGGCCTTACGTCAGCCGACTCGATCGGCTTCAGCATCAGTTTTCGCATCAAGTGATGCTAGTATTGATTCTGAATCGAAGGAGGTCTCCGGGATGCGCACCACTGTCACGATCGACGACGAGCTCCTTGCCCGTGCAGCGGAGCTGACTGGCGTCACTGAGCGGACGTCGTTGCTGCGGGAGGGGCTGGAGACCCTCATTCGGGTGGAGAGTGCCAAGCGTCTTGCCGCCCTGGGGGGTAGCGACCCCGCTGCGCGGGCTCCTCGACGAGATCGAGGTACGACGCGTTGATCTTGGTCGACACCTCGGTGTGGATCGATCATCTCCACAAGTCCGAACCCACGCTTGCCGACGTACTCGCCCGCGATGAGGTCGTCTGCCACACGCTGGTGATCCAGGAGCTTGCCCTTGGCAGCATCAAGGATCGACGGCTCCTGCTGGACTCACTCGTCCAGCTCCGTGGATGCCCACTGCTCACGCAACCTGAAATCCTCGGCCTCGTGGATGCCCGACAACTGTGGGGTCGAGGCCTCAGCGCCATCGACTGCCACCTGCTCGGGTCACTCCTGTTGCTGCCGGGGACATTGCTTTGGACGCGGGACAAGCGATTGCGAACGATCGCGGGGGAACTGGAAGTCCCGCTGGCGGCGTGGCGGTGATCTGAGAAACGGCGACGCACTGCCAAGTCCGGCTGGATGGCAGCTGGGCAGTGGTCACGCCTCGTGTCTACAGGCCCCCGATCCCCTTGACGAGTAGTGCGACTCCGATGACTGTGATGACGACGACCATCACCGCGGCGCTGTTCGCCACCAGCCAGTCCTTGGCGTGGCCTAGTGGCACGAGCACTCGGTCGCCGGCCACCGCGTAGAGCAACGGTGGAAGCGCCACTGTGGAGGCAGCGACCGCGGTGAACAGGACAAGGTTGACCACCACCTCGCTCTGGGTGAGATCTCCCGAACCAATGGTCAGCCCGCCAGCGGCGGCGAGCAGTAGCACCTTGGGGTTGGCTGCCGACAACAGCACCCCGAGGCGTAGTGCACTCCGCGGAGTAGACGACTTGATGGAGCTGATCCAGGCCGGTGGTTCGGTGACGTGCCCGCGGGTCAGCCAGTGGTGTACCCCAAGAATGATCAGCAGGGCGCCGAGCACGATGCGAGTCCAGGACGCCCAGGCTGGCACGGTGTCCTTGGTCTCGATCACCTCGGCCAGAAGGGTGAAGACGGTCACCGAACCCGCGATCCCCAGCGCCCAGCCGCCAAGGAATGCGAGCCCGTTGACCCGAGCACGGGGAGTGAAGAGCAGCAGCACCGCTGGAATGATCGGAAACGGTGAGGCGGCGATCGCGACGGCAGAAGCGAGCCCCTCTGCCACGTTCTGCTCCCTCGATAGACCGCCATATCGGCGCGCCTGCTGCCCGGTACATTCTAGGCATGCAGAGGATGAGCATTGCAGTCTCGACGATTGCGGCCGCGGTTCTTGCGGTTGGTTCGATTGGCCTAGCGCAGGCTTCACCGCACGCGCACGCGCGCGGACTCGTCGGCGAGGACACATCCCTGGCGCGTCAAGACAGTCCCTTGATGGCTATCACGAAGTTGTACGGCAAGGTGAACGACAACCGGGACATGACCCTGAGTGACACGAGTCTGTCGCCCGGTCGCTACCGAATCATCGTCAAAGACTCAACCAAGCGGCACAATTGGCACGTCTTCGGAAGTGGTGTGGACAAGGAAACCTCGGTGCGCGGCACCGGGCGCTGGTCTTGGAAGGTCCGTCTGCGGTCGGGCACCTACACGGTGGTGTGTGACCAGCACGCGCAGAACATGCACTTCTCCGTATCCGTCGGCTAGCTGTCCACCTGAGAAGCGTCACGTTTGTCGCAGAGGACCTACGCCCGGCCCGGCCCGCTCCCTCGTCTGGCGGATGTATTCGGGCGCGAACTATCTACAGTAGATCTATGAACGTAGCGAGCACGGCAGTCGCCGCGGTAGCGACCGGTGCGCTCGCGCTCGGATTCGTCTGTATGGCGTCAGCCGGCTCCGTCGACGCCCACGTGCATGGCGCGCACGGGCAAGTCGGCGAGAACCTCGACCTTGCGCCCCAGCGGTTTTCAGGGAACCTGCCGAAGCTGGTGGGGATCGTCAACGACGACCGGGACATCGAGATTAGCGACCGCACCCCCAGTCCTGGCCGCTACAAGATTGTCGTGCGCGACTCCACGAGAAGCCACAACTGGCATCTGTACGGCAACGGAAAGTCGATCTACACGAAGGTGCGCGGCACAGGGCGATCGGTGTTCACGATCCGGCTCGCGGCCGGCAACTACCGGGTGGTCTGCGACCCGCATAACGACGACAGGGAGTTCGACCTCATCGTCGGCTGACCCGAAGGCACAAAGCCATCACGGCGTATGCGACTCGATCCGGTGAGCCAACTCGATATCGAGCTGTGTGATGCCGCCGGCTGAGTGCGTCGACAGCGCCAGGTTCACCGTTCGCCAGCGGATGTCGATGTCTGGATGGTGGTTCATCTCTTCGGCGTCGATGGCGAGTGTCGCCACGGCTGCGATGGCTTCGGGGAAGCTGGGGAAGTCGATGCTTCGGTGCAGGCTCGTGCCATTACTGGACCAACCAGGAAGGTCGGCGAGCTGACGGTCGACCTCGGCAGGATCAAGGAGCCTGGTCATGGGCGGGGGCCCTCGCCGGCGAAGTGACGAAGCCGCGGGTTGTCCGGCCAGAAGCGTCGGGCATTGTCGACGGCTTCGACTGTGGCGGTGGCTCTCTCTTGCGCGTCGTAGACCCGAGCCAGGGTGACCCATGCGTCAGACCGCTCCTGGGCGCTGCGATGCCAGTTCAGCGATGCACTCGCCTCGTTGGCTGCTTCGTCGATACGCCCTGCCTCGAAGTGGTCGAGCGCCTCGAGTCGAGCCAGCACCGTGCCGGTGCTCGCGACGGCCTTGGCTTGCTGCATGGCATCGGCGACCTCAGCGGCCACCGTCGCGTACTCGACGTCGCCGTCCTCTACCGACCGCAGCAAGGTCCAGGCACGCTCGGCTTGCTCGTTCATTGATTTAGTCGACTTCGAGCGTGCCCGTAGCACTCGGAAGAGACCGAAAGCCGGGTCGTACTTGGTGTCGACGACCCTTTCCTTCATCGGGATGATGGCGTTGTCGGTGATGTGTATGCCTTCTGGGCACACCTCGGTGCAGCACTTGGTGATGTTGCAGTAGCCGAGACCGTGCTCCTCTTGGGCAGAGCGCTTGCGCTCCAGAGTGTCGAGGGGGTGCATGTCGAGCTCGGCGATGCGAATGAAGAACCGCGGGCCGGCAAAGACCGGCTTGTTCTCCTCATGGTCGCGGATCACGTGACACGTGTCTTGGCACAGGAAGCACTCGATGCACTTGCGGAACTCCTGGCTGCGCTCCACATCGATCTGCTGCATCCGGTAGTCGCCGGCCTTGAGCCCATGTGGGGGAGTGAACGACGGCACCTCGCGCGCCTTCTGGTAGTTGAACGACACGTCGGTGACCAGGTCGCGGATAACCGGGAAGGCACGAAGTGGTGTGACGGTGACTGTCTCGCCCTCGTCGAAGGTATTCATCCGGGTCATGCAGAGCAGTCGAGGACGTCCATTGATCTCGGCGCTGCACGACCCACACTTACCCGCCTTGCAGTTCCACCGGACCGCGAGGTCTTGCGCCTGAGTCGCTTGGATGCGGTGGATGACGTCGAGAACGACTTCGCCCTCGTTGACGTCCACCTTGTAGTCATGCAGCTCGCCTTCGACGTCCGAGCCCCGCCATACGCGGAAGTTCGCCGTGTAGCCCATCACGCACCACCCTCCGGGAGAGCGGTGAGCTCGTCCTCGGTCATGTACTTGTCCAGTTCGTCACTGTCGAAGAACTCGAG
>JANLWJ010000390.1:0-4525 GCA_031364455.1 Actinomycetes bacterium
CCCAGCCGGACACCTTCGCGCGGGGCCAGAGCAAGGCGTTCGGCTTCGTCGAACTCCGGCTCTTCGACGGCAGCTGGGAGTCAAGCTGGGTGTCTGCCGATGGCCAGCCACGCTATATCGACGACGCCGAAGGCAGCTGTCACTGATCGAGGGTCGCTGAAGGTCAGTCGGTCGCTAGTCGCTCCCGCACCGTCGCGCCAAGGGCTGATGCGATGTCAGGATGCTCTCTCTCGAGTTGGCCGAGCGTCGTTCCAAACATGGCCCAGACCTCCACGTCACCGCGCGCGGTGACGGTCGTTGACCTCTTGCCGTCACCAATGATCGCGATCTCCCCGAAGAAGTCTCCTTGTTCGAGCACTCGAAGCAATGTGCCCTCGTGGGAGACTTCCGCCCGGCCCTGCTTGATCACGTAGAAGACATAGCCGACCTCGCCCTCGCGAACAATGCTGAGACCGTTCTCGTAGGACTCGATGGTTAGCAGCTCAGCGATGATGTCGCGCTCGTTCGCATCGAGCCCCGCGAACAGCCCGACGCTCTCCAGTTCTGAGCCGGTGGTCTGTGACATGTCGATTCCTCTCGCTACCCGCGAAGCCTGCCCTACTGCTCACTCGCGGAGATCGTGACCCAGTATTCGCCCTGGTCTTCCAGGCTCTGCATCGTCACGCTCATCTGGGCCATTGTCCCGTCCTCGAGGGTGATCGGCCAGGAGCGTCCGACGTCCCCTCCAGGGCGGAGGTTCTTCGCACATTGCCCGCGGGCTGCCCTACTCGATGCTCCTGCGCCCGCTGGTTGCATGTTGGCGGCGATGAGTTCAAGGAATGCCCCGCAAGCCGAGCGAACGGTGGCCGGAGGGAAAGGCACCATCCGCCAACCGGTCTCGACCCTGGCCATCGCGCTGTCGGTTCCTCGCGGCCCCACATGCAAGAGGGCTGCCCGGCCGTCGTCCATCTCGGCATCCTTCCAGTAGCTGTCCCCGGACTCGGTTGGCCAGGCTTCCAGTGACGACGGCAAGGTCAGCGACAAGCTCTCGTCGGTCAACAACTCAACCGGCCCCTGGTCACCGCAGGCGGTCATGATCACCGCCAGCCCGAGCAGAAGCACTCCAGTGACTGCCCGCCTGTGTCTCATACCGTCGGTGCTCGTGACGGCGTTTGGTCGGGCCGTCGCAACTACGTGTCGCTTTCGAAGTTGACCGGCTTCGCGAGAACGCGGCGAACCATGGGCTCGAAGAACTCCAGAGCCTCGGACTCGTAGGCCGGGTCAAACGAGTTCTGGTCGTAGTTGGCGCAGAAGTCGATGGTGGCTTGGTAGTAGGGGTGGTCCTTGAACTTGTCCCGGGCGTTGGGGTCGGCGCCGATGAAGTGGAAGTAGTACACGCCTTGGAAGAGACCGTGATGCTTGACGATCCAATAGTTCTTCTCGCTCACGTATGGTCGCAGCACCGCGGCCGCCACCTCTGAGTGGTTGGCTGGAGCGAGGTAGTCGCCGATGTCGTGCAGGAGTACGCAGACCACGGTCTCTTCATCCTCGCCGGCTCGCTGCGCGCGCGTCGCGGCCTGAAGCGAGTGATCGAGGCGGGAGATCTGGTAGCCGACGGAGTCATCCATCGTGCGGAGCCATTCGAGAACGCGATCAGGGAAGCCCTGCATCTCGCCATCCTCGAGTGAGCTCAGGAACTCGTAGTCCTCGCGAGTACCGTGCTCCATTGCGGTGAATGAGACAGTCTGCGACGTCGCGGTCATGTGAGGTCAGCTCCGGTCGATGGTGTCGGCTTGTGGGTTCCACTGAGGACGTTGTGTCGGTCCATGAGGTCGTCGTACTCCATATAGACATCCTGCAGGTGACGCGCGCCGCTCGCCGGGTCGAAGGCCATCCGGCCGTGCAGCACCCGGTGCGAGTGCACGGTGAGTAGGTCTCCGGTGCCGCACCTGAACACCACTTTGTAGTGATCGCTGTCGATCATCTTGCCGAGCAGTCGGTAGGCGTCGTAGAACTCTCCGACGTCCTCGAAGGGTGCATGCAGAGGAAGCGCCAGCTGGTTGGAGAACCTCAAGGTCTGGACCCGTCCGGAGGTATCGAGCTGGACGAGGGGTGCGGTAGCTCTGGTGTCCTCGTCCTCGCTGAACAGCTGGAAGGTGACGGGGACATGGCAGAGGATGTCGAAGGCGGCCGGATTGTCCCTGCGCAGGTCCGCCAGCACCGACCAGCCGTCCACGAGGGTGCTCTTTCCACCACTGGACTCATTTACCAGGAAGTGCAGCAGCTGGATGCTCGGTGGCCAGTGATAACTGGGTAGATCGGTGTGTGGCTTAAGTTCGAGCGGCGTGTGGGCGACGTTGTAGCCCTGCGGGTCGTGACGCACGTTGTGAACGCGTTCGAACGCGGTTTCGCGCACGTGACCAACGACTTCGGCGAAACGGGCAACCTCGCCGTCTTCTGACGGTGTGTTGGAGACGATGGCCGCCCCGTACTCCCGGACCGCGTCCAGATATGCCAGCTGGACCTCCGGTCGTGCGACGACCTCGCCGTGGTCAAACCTCGGGGGCGAACCGAGACTGGAGGTCCAGAGGGTCACTCCTGGTGAGCGCTCGCCTGCGCCATTTGAGTAGTCGTTGGCCTCGAGCCATGCGACGCTGAAGCTTGAGCTGTGCCCGTCGTTCCAACGAACGTGAAGTGTTGCTGCATCGTCGTCCAGTTGAGCCTCAGATGGCGCGATGTCTGCCGGAATATCGGCGGTATAGATACGGCGCTCGGCCGACTGTGCCACCCGACACCCGTCACACCAGCAGTTGTCCCGCAGCCAGATGTAGTGGAATCGCGACTCGCGCTGTGGGGCCCCCAAGGCGAGGTGACGGTCAGCCAGGGACAGCGTCAGTACCGGCCGGACTGGAGTCTGCGGCTGTGTCATGTGCTGCTCCTCGGTGTTCAGGACCAGTCTCATCGCTGCAGTCGGACCTGACAAGCCGTTCCGCAAATGAGGCGCCGCATTCCTGCTGGTCATCGACGGATGGCGTCATGGTTACTACGCTTCCGATATGTCCAATGACACTTACACCGTGGAGCGGTCGATCACGATTGACTCGCCGCCGGCAGACATCTACGCCCTCGTTGCCGACTTTCGGCGCTGGACTGAATGGTCACCCTGGGAAGGACTCGACCCAGAGCTGCAGCGGACGTACAGCGGCTCGGAGTCAGGCCCAGGTGCGTCTTACCGATGGTCTGGGAACCGGAAGGCCGGCCAGGGGGAGATGACCATTCTTGAAGCGGTCGAGCCGTCATCGATCACCGTCGACCTGCGCTTTGACAAGCCATTTAAGGCACGGAATGACATGTCCTTCGAAATCCGGGAACAGGGATCTGGATCGTCGGTTCACTGGGTGATGACCGGTAAGAAGACCCTCACCACGAAAGTCATGGGCATCTTCAAGTCGATGGACGCCCTGGTGGGACCGGATTTCGAGAAAGGGCTGGCGCAGCTCAAGGCTTTGGTCGAACTGCCGGCTGACGTCTAGCGTGAGGAGCTCATTCCGATGAAATGGTCGGCCCTCGTGGCGCTCGCGACGGCGCAGTTCGTCATGGTTCTCGACCAGTCGGTGATGAACGTCTCGATCAGCACACTGGTCGAGGAGTTCGACACCACCGTCACCACGATCCAGGCGGTCATCACCTTCTACTGCCTGGTAATGGCGATGTTCATGCTCACCGGAGCCAAGATCGGCGACATGATCGGCCGGCGCCGTGCGTTTGTCATCGGGCTGGTCATCTATGGGTTCGGTTCGGCTCTTACCGCGGTTTCGCAGTCTGTGGCTGTGCTGACCCTCGGTTGGTCGGTGCTGGAAGGCATCGGAGCCGCCCTGGTTCTTCCAGCGATGGCCGCCCTGATCGCGGGGAACTTCGAGGGAGACCAACGCAAGGTGGCTTATGCCGTAATTGGCGGAGTAGCTGGCGCTGGCATCGCGATCGGCCCGATTCTGGGTGGCTGGGCGACGACTGAGCTGAGCTGGCGGGTGGTCTTCGCTGGTGAGGTCGTGCTGGTCATCTTCATTCTCGTGATGACGTCCAAAGTGGGGGACGCGCTGCGCGAGGGACCGAAGCTTCGGCTGGACTTCGTCGGCACGGTGCTGTCCGCATCAGCCCTGGGCGCCATCGTGCTGGGGACGCTGCAGTCGAGCACCTGGGGTTGGATCGAACCCAAGGACTCACCGATCGAGCCATTCGGCTTCTCGCTCACGCTCTTCGTGATTGCTGCCGGTGCGCTGCTCGTCTGGGCGTTCGTGCGGTGGCAGCGGTACCGGGAGTCGACCGGCAACGACCCGCTGGTGCACCTGGACCTGCTCAAGATCGCGCCCCTCAAGTCGGGCCTGATCGGCCTTCTGTCGCAGAACCTGATCCTCATGGGCATCTTCTTCGTCGTCCCGCTCTATCTGCAGGTTGTGCTGGGGTTCAACGCGCTGGACACCGGCCTCAAGATGTTGCCGGTTTCCGTCGCCATGTTCATTGCCTCGATCGTGGGCTCTCGGCTGTC
>JANLWJ010000039.1:0-4920 GCA_031364455.1 Actinomycetes bacterium
GGCCGTGACATGCACTGTGCGCACGAGTTCGCGCCGTCCGACGGCAATGGCCAGGGGATCGACCCACATGATCGCCGCAGTCGCGATGCCGATCCCGATCAGCACCCCGAAGGCGGCGTGCACCACGATCTCTGCTGATGAGAAACGTCGGTCAGGTGATGGGGTCGTCGTTGCGTCCGTTGGACGATCCGACGTAGGCGTCGACGTCATAACCACGCTCCTCCCAGTAGCCGGGGTCGACCGCGTCGACCAGCTCGATTCGGCTCAGCCACTTGAGCGACTTGTAGCCGTACATCGGTACGACCAGTAACCGAACGGGGCCACCGTGGTCGCGTGTGATGACTTCACCGTCGAGGTGTGTGGCGACCATCACCTCGTCCTGCTCGACCTGCTCGATCGTGAGCGACTCGGTGTAGAGCCCATCGTGTGAGTAGAACGTGATCGCCCGCGCTGTGTCCTGGACGCCCACGACGTCGAGGAGGGCTCGCAGCTCGACGCCTTGCCACGCAGCGTCGTCGACGCGCCAACCGGTCACGCACTGGAAGTCGCGGGTCCAGAAGGTCTGTGGCAGGTCGGCGATGTCATCCCACGTCAACGTTGCCGGCCGGTCGACCAGCCCGTCGACGCGCAGCCGGTAGTCAGCGGTCGTGAGGTCAGGCTGCTGGGCGGTGACCGAGTAGTAGCGCCAACCGCCTTCGCCAGGTACCAGGTCGGTCAGTCCGGTGGGGTCGGCCCTGCGGACCGGGGAGAGAACCGCGTCGATTGCGCTCTGTAGGGGGCCTCCGAGTGCGAAGCCGACGGCGCCGAGACCGACGACCGACAGCACGATGCGACGCCCATAGGGGCGTCCGGCCTGGGTCGGTGCTGGGGGCGGCGGTGACTCCATCTGATCAGCATGCGCTGCGATGGTGCCAATGGCGAGGCAGAACGCCTCGTCGAGGCAGGTTTTCCCCAGTTCGTAAGGAGCTGTGTTATCCCCAGATCGATGCCTGTGCGGCGTGCGCCACCGTCACCGGCGGCACGGTCTGGACCCATGAGCCTTCCACTTCC
Organism: Actinomycetes bacterium; assembly: GCA_031364455.1. GTDB lineage: Bacteria > Actinomycetota > Actinomycetes > JAHEKZ01 > JAHEKZ01 > JAHEKZ01. The sequence continues at coordinate 1,051 of JANLWJ010000039.1, forward strand.
AGCCGGTGAGCCGGCCCACGCGTCCAAGCTGTCTCTCGAGTCCCGCCCGACCCTTCGGGCCAGCGGGCCAGCCGAGATCCTGCAGGTGATCCCGTACCTCCTGGGATTCCATCCCGAACACAGCGTTGTCATCGTCGCAATGCGCGGCATGGCAGTCGTCGTAAGCGCCCGCTACGACGTCGATGCGCCACCTGAGTACGCCGAGCCGCTCTGCCACTCGGCCGCAGCTGCGGGAGCGACCGGCGTCCTGGTAGCGCTGTACGACGAGATGATCACCGGGCACCCACTGGCGCATCGGGCCTACCGCGACGAGCTGCGAGAGCTGTTCGACAAGTACGAGCTAAATGAGGTCGACGCCCTCGCCGTTGGCGGCGGTCGGTGGTGGTCCTACCGGTGCCAGACAGACTCGTGCTGCCCGCCGGAGGGCACCGCGTTGGTGGCCGCTGGAGCGGCAGCAGCAGGTGCCGTCGCCGAGGGGTTGGTGGCGCTTCCTGGGCGAGCCGACCTCGAGGCCGAGCTCGTCCCGGATGAGGGGCCGATGGCCGATGTGCTGGCTGCGCTGCTGGCCATAGGAGAGGACGATGATGACCGACCCGATGTGGTCCTGCGCGCCGAGGATTGGGCTGCAGTACGCCGTTTCGTGCGCGACGCCAGGCGAGGGTCCGGTGTTCCCAGCCCCGAGCAAGCGGCCCGTGTGCTGTGGGCCTTGATGGACATCGCAGTTCGGGACGCAACGGTCGGCTTCCTCGCCAGCCGTCCCGAGCGCGAGGTTGAGGTCGCTTGGCGTGACCTCGTCCGGGTTGCTCCGCCGCTTTGGCGAGCTCCGGTAGCCACCGTCTATGCGCTCTGGTGCTTGGCCGGGGGCAGCGGGGCGCGCGCCAACATCGCGATCGAGGCGGCGCTGGCCGCCAACCCCTACTACTTGATGGCCCAGCTGCTCGACGAGACACAGCTACGTGGGGTCAACCCCTACGAGTTCATCGCCGGTGTCGCCGATGACTGCCGCCGTGTGGGGCGCCGGATCCAGCGCAGGCGGTCACCATGGGGGAAGCCGGCTCGACTGGCTGAGTGAGTGACCGGCTGAGTGACTGGCTGGGCGACTGAGTCTGGCCGATCTGCGCGTCTGGTGGGCTGATCTGTATCTCGCGAGGTAGCGTTCGCGTGTGGCTGAGCAATGGACCCTTCTGACGAACCACGGGCGGGTGCTCCTCATCATCGCTGGTGACCCCGACGTGCGGCTGCGCGATGTCGCTGCGTCGGTTGGGATCACCGAGCGTTCGGTGCAGATGATCGTCGCCGATCTCGAAGAGGCTGGCTACATCAGTCGAGAGCGGCGCGGACGCCGCAACCACTATGCGGTCAACTCCGGGAAGCACTTCCGGCACCCGCACGAGGCAGGACACACGGTCGGTGAGCTCCTCGGTCTCTTCAGCGAACAACTTGCCCCCGGCGCAGGGGATAGCCACGCCGGACAGTCACCCTGAATTTTTACCTCGGTCGCCGGACGTGAGCGTCCGACTCCCCCCGGTAGCTGGGTTGCTCCGGCTGGGTTAGCCGCCTGTGGATTGTGCCCGAGGGGTGGCTCCATCGCTCTACCCTCCGGCGCATGATCTCAGGAACCCCGGCTGCCGGGCCTCGCGGCTCGCGCCTCCCCTCGTGGCTGGCGCTATTCGTGGCTGTTGGTGTCCTAGCCATTGGTGTCCTAGCCATGGTGGCGGTCTGGCTGCCGGCCAGCCCCGCGTACAGCGCCGTGCCCTGTGAGGGTGCCGACTGTGACGTCGTCGCCGACCCAGACGATGCCGCATACGTGGGTAGCGGGGGGCTGTTGCTGCCGACTGACAGCTTCACCGGTACCGATGCTGACCGCACAGACGCAGCCACTTGCCCGGAGTGCCGCTGGGCGCTGCTGCCGATGTGCCGCGGCGGCGGCGGTGTGGCGTGTGGGGGTGCGGCGGCGTCCTGCCCACCGGGGGAGTTCCGTCGGATCGTGCTGCTCCTTCGGCCCGGTGACACCGAGTGGCGCGAGGTCGGTCTGGTCTGCCTTGTGGGTGGTGCGCCAATGACGGTGGACGACATCGCGACCCAGCTCTCCGACGTCGTTGTCGAAGACGTCCCACCGCTGCAGCCGGCTTTCCAGCCCAAGGGGGGCACCCTGATCGGGCTTCCTGCGGTGTTCGCCGCGGGTCAGCCGGCCACATTGGGGGAGCGCCGCTTCATGCTCGTCGGGTTCGAGATCGTCCTCGACGGCCGGGCGTCCTGGACGTGGGAGTTCGGGGATGGCCAGGCTCTGACGACGGACAAGCCAGGTGGCGCCTGGCCGGACATGACGGTGGCCCATGCCTACCCGAGGGCCGGCAGCTACCCCGTTTCGGTGATTAGTACGTGGGATGCCTGGTTCACCGTCGATGGCATGGGGCCGTGGCGGGTCGGGGGCGACCCGGTGGTCCAGACCGAAGGCCCGCTGGCGGTGTCGGTCGTTGCGGCCAGGGCCGAACTCGTCGTTGGCTGATGGCCTGGTCCAGGGGACGCAGGTGGGGTAGCGTCCGGCCAGGCTCTGTCTGGACCGCCGGACCATCTGATCCGGCGCCCAGAGGGGCGCTGAGCTGTCGAGGAGGACTCCATGGGGACGATCGTGGTGGGTTATGTGCCGAGCCCAGAAGGTGAGGCGGCCCTGGACTGTGCCGTCGATGAGGCCAAGCTGCGGGGCAGCAACCTGCTGGTGGTGAACTCCCAGCGCGGTGGCCGGACGGCCGACTACGAGGAAATGGCTCTCACCAACGAGCAGGTGCAGGTGATCCACGACCGGCTCCACACGGAGGGAATCGAGCACGACGTTCGCGGTCTGATCCGTGGCAACGACCCGGCCGATGACCTCGTGGCCATCGCCGAGGAAGTGTCGGCGCAGATGATCGTGATCGGCCTGCGGAAGCGGACACCGGTCGGAAAGCTGATCATGGGCAGCAACGCGCAGCGCATCCTCCTGGACGCCACCTGCCCGGTTCTCGCGGTCAAGCGCGCCGACGCCTGACCCCACCTCGGCGGGGGAAGAGCGAGACCGCCGGTGGCGTTGAGTACAATGCTCAATGCCGCGCCTTTTCCGGGGCCGACTCCCGAGTCAGCCTCCCACCCCTTTGGCGCAGCAGCCGATCTCCGCATCCCCCCGTTACGCGTGCCCGCATGACGGCTGCCCGCATCCCGCAAGGAGGCAACCGCTCCTATGAGCGCTGCTCGCAAGACTGCTACCAAGGCCGCCAAGACTCCTGCGAAGAAGTCCGCACCCAAGACCGCGACCAAGAGCAAGGCGGCGACGACGAAGAAGTCGACAGCTAAGGCCCCCGCCAGGGCCGCCACGAAGCCCGCCAAGAAGTCGGCGCCGGCGAAGGCAGCGACCAAGAAGGCCGCGCCTGCGAAAAAGACTGTCACCAAGGCTCCCGCGAAGAAGGCGGTTGCTGTCAAGAAGTCGGTGGCGAAGGTTCCGGCAAAGAAGGCCGCACCCGTCAAGAAGGCTGCGCCAGCGAAGAAGGCCGAGGCGCCGGCGAAGAAGACTGCCGCCAAGAAGGGTGCAGCCGCCGCGACCGCCACGGTCGAGATCCCCGTCGCCGACGACGGCATGCCGGTTAGCGACGAAGAGGTTGCCGAGGAGCTGAAGAAGGAGCCCGAGGAGAAGGGCTTCGTCATCTCGCACCGCGACGAGTCCGACGAGCCGGTCCAGCAGGTCACAGTTGCTGGCGCGACTGCGGACCCGGTCAAGGATTACCTCAAGCAGATCGGAAAGGTCGCACTGCTCAACGCCGAGCAGGAGGTCGATCTGGCAAAGCGGATTGAGGCCGGCCTCTTCGCCGAGGAGAAGCTGAACGGCACAAAGAAGCT
>JANLWJ010000401.1:0-3493 GCA_031364455.1 Actinomycetes bacterium
GAGCGGTCCGAGCCAGGCGAACATGAGGGAGAGGGCGGCAATGACCCACTTGGGGATCGGGTCGACTACTGATCCGATGAGCGAGAGCGCCGTTGCCAACCCCTGTGCTGCGACCAGCGAGATGATCAGCAGGTCGATGCCCGATCCTGCCGAGCGCGAGACGATCCCGGCATGGGAGCGGTCACGCTTGGGGGGTAGGTCGTCGCTGGCCATCCCGTCCTGCGCCGGGTCACGGAAGAAGATCTTGCGGAGGATGCGCTCAACGAGGTTGTCGCCTTTGGCCAGGCTGGCACGCAAGACCTCGACCGCGTCCCAGAGCAGGCCGAGGCTCTGCTCGCGGATCAGGTCGCGCACCCGTGGATCGTCGACGAACTCGTCGAGGATCTCAGGCACCACCTTTTCCTGGATATACGGCATCAGACCGGCGACGATCTGCGGCCCCGCCTTGTCAATGATGTACGGCGTCACGCCGTCGACGACGGCTGGCACGAGCTCGGCCTCGAGGTAGGGACGCATCCGCTCGAGCAGGACGGGTACCAGGTCGTCGGCCAGCTGCGGGGTCATTCCCGCAACGATCTCTGGCCCGGTCTCGGTGGCCAGTCGCTCGGTGAGCCCGGCGATGACCTCAGGAACCACCCGCTCGATGAGGTACGGCATCAAGGCGTCGACAATGCGCGGAACGGTCTCTTCAGCGAGGTATGGCTCGAGGTCGTCGATGACGCCCTTCGTCGACAAGACGACGCGATCCTCGACCCGGCCAACCGTGGCGTCCACTGCGCCGGAGACGGCCCGTTGCAGGAAGGAGGCCTGCGTCTCTTCGCTCACGGGCCCCAACGCTACCGGCTTGCCTCGGTCAGCGGCGTAACTCCGGTCACCCGGTGCACCGCGAACCGGCGCACGCCGTCCGACCGGTGGTCGTAGGCGGTCAGCTGCCCACCCGCGAGAGTGACCGGGTCGACGACGCGCTCGCCGGAGATGCCGTCGTTGTCGATGTAGCCCAGCCACACCGATGCACCTGACTCGACGGCCTCCCGCAGCACATCCATCGTCTCGGTCATCGCGGTCCGAGGGACGTGGGCACCGAGGCCTGGGCCCTTCGTGTGTAACCCGCGGGACGCCCCGCGCTCGGCAGCCCGCAGTGCTCGAACGATCGACGCGGCCACCGTCGCGGTCGGGGCCGGTGGGTCGTTGGTCAGCACCGGTGGCGCGTCGCGCGGGCCGGTGCGGCGCTCGTCGGGGCGGGAGACGACGACGCTTCCGTCGCCCCCCTCAGCTGCCGGGACTAAGCCCAGTTCGCGGAGCCGCTCGAGAAGCACTTCGGGGGCGGTGGGGGTCACCACGATCGTCGGAGCAAGCCGGCGCAGTCGCAACGTCTGGCTCGCGCGCCCCGCCATGAACTCGTCGAGCACCGCCGGGTCGTCGCAGCGGAGGTAGGAGTTGGCGCTGCCGACGCGCAGCAGTCCGTGCCGTCGAGCGACATCGTCGATGAGGTAGCTGAGCGGCTGCGGCACAGGGGTGCGGCTCACCCCGGCGAGGAACGTCTGGCACTCGCTGGCCGAACGCCCGGCGTCCAGCGCGCGGCGCACCGAGCCCTCGCTGAATCGGTAGACCGTTGCGCCACCGGAGGATTCGATATCGGCAAGCATCGACAGAGACCGTGCCAGGTCGTCGCGCAATGGTCCTGGCGCGACGGCAGTGAGATCGGCCTGCAGTAGGACGTGGTCGACCGGGTCGGGGAGCAGCGCGGACAGCGATGATTCGGCGTCGCTCGTCGCCCCGCTGAGCAACAGCCGCCCGAACCCGCTCAACGCGCCACGAGCGCAGATACCGATGGCGTTGGCTTCGTGAAGCGTTGACCGCACGAGGTCGTCGCGCAGCCGGCCACCGCGTTGGGGGCGGCGCCACTCGTGGCGGTGCACCATGGACTCGACGCTGACCGCCGTTCCTGCTTCGAAAGTTGCCAGGTCCTTCAGCACCCAACGACGGATGTCAGGGGCAACGACACGTTCGGCGTCCGGAGTCAGGGCATTGACGCGCGCGTCCCCGGCGGCCACCGTTCCAACGAGACTGGCCACGCGTGTGGTGCTGACCCAGGCCTCCGCGAGCTGGGCCCAACGGTCGGCCACCGAGCGGGTGCGCCACAGGTCGTAGGCGGGAGTCGGCAGCCACTCGTCGTCGGTTTCACCGCTGGAGGCGAGCAGGCCAGTTGCCCACGTCACCTCGACCACGAGTGCTGCAAGCTGCTCGTCAACATCGAGCAGGGCCGCGGCAGCTCGTAGGTCTCGGACGCCGAGACCGCCGGACCGGAGAACGCCGGGCGCAGTAACCGCCCAGCGTTCGAGCAGCGTCGTCACCCGGCGGACGAGCTCGTCGGCGGTGCCGGTCGCCAATCGATCGACGACGACCGGGTCGTGGTGGTGCAGTTCTCCGGCCGGGGCCTCGGTTGATACCGAGCGGTGTAGACGTCCGGACCGCCGGTTCAGGGCGACCTCGCGTGGGAGGACGACGGTTCCCTTGTCGAGGGGTCGCAGCACGCCCCTAGCCAGCAACCACTCGACCGGTGTCTTTGCCGACGGAGGGGTCACTGCTCGGTCGGCGTCTTTGACGCGTCCGGTCGGGTTCGACCACGTCAGCGCGTCGACGACCTCGAGCGCGTCAGCTGGGGCCGACTCCAACGCCTCGATGAGCGGCTCGAGATCACCGCCGCCGAGGAGCGGCAGCGAGGGCCCGAGCCCGGCGGGAAAGCGACCGACCGTCTCGCGGGCCGCCACGGTCGGACGCCATGCGTCCGGTTCGCCCCACACCAGAGCCAGCAGCACCAGATCGTCGAGCTGCCGGGCCACGGCGTCCTGCGCAGTGTCGGGCAGCAGGGCGTAGACCTCTGCTGCGGTAAAGGGTTCTTCGCAGACGACGGCGGCCTCGAGCACCTGCAGCCCGAAGCGGGTCAGGTGGTCCAGCGCCCGTGCCGTCGAGGCCGCGGTGACCGAGCGTCCCGCCAGCTGGGCGAGATCGCCCGGTGTGGGGACGGCGAGGTCCGGTCGTCGCTGGACGAGCGCCTGCAGGGATTCGTCATCACGAGCCCGCAGATTATCGGCGAGGCTGCGAGGTCCCGCTGAGATGCTCATCTGCCCCACGGTAGGCGATGGCGTACGCAGGAGTGGACGCAGAGCAGGGGCCACCAACTGGTCGCCCCTGCTCTATTGCGGTTCTGCGTTCAGTTGATCGACACCAGAGTGAGGCCAACCGTCTCGCTTCCCTTGCGGTAGCCGACCCAGCCGAGGTAGCTGCGGTCAGCGTTCAGGCCGGACCACTCGAAGGTGAACGAGGCGTCCTCGGCGACGTTCACCACCGCCGACTTTGGCGAGACGGTGAGGTTGCCCTCATCGGTGTCGCCGACGACATAGCTCGTCAGCGTGTAGTCGGCCGGCGACGGGCCGCCGTACCCGTGTACGTACGCGGTGTACTCGCCGGCGGGAACACCTGGCCAGGTGAT
>JANLWJ010000416.1:0-2826 GCA_031364455.1 Actinomycetes bacterium
GCCGACGTCGTTGCGAAGGCGGGCGCAGCAATCACTCGCCTCCCTCAGGTCGCTGGTCCAACCGCTTCCGGGCCACAGGCGTCCGGCGCACTGCAACGCGTCCTCGTCCGTGCGCAAGAGCGTGCGCAGGAGCGCGGCGACGGCTACGTCAGCACCGAACACCTGCTGCTCTCGCTCGCCGGCGTTCCGAGTGATGCCGCCGACGTACTCACCGCAGCGGGCGCGACGGAGTCGGCCCTCAGCGATGCTCTCGAGCGGGTGCGCGGCAGCGCTCGCGTCACCACCGCCGACCCGGAGGGAACCTTCCAGGCGCTGGAGAAGTTCGGCGTCGACCTCACCGCACGTGCTCGCGACGGCAAGATCGACCCGGTGATCGGACGTGACGCGGAGATCCGCCGCGTCGTCCAGGTGCTTTCGCGGCGGACCAAGAACAACCCGGTGCTGATCGGTGAGCCCGGCGTCGGTAAGACGGCAGTCGTTGAGGGTCTGGCCTCGCGGATGGTGGCTGGCGACGTCCCCGAGTCGCTGCGCGGCAAGCGTCTGGTCGCCCTCGATCTCGGCGCCATGGTCGCCGGAGCCAAGTACCGCGGTGAGTTCGAGGAGCGGCTGAAGGCGGTCCTCGACGAGATCAAGGGCGCCGACGGCCAGGTCGTCACGTTCATCGACGAGATGCACACCGTCGTCGGTGCCGGTGCGACCGGTGACTCGGCGATGGACGCCAGCAACATGCTCAAGCCCATGCTCGCTCGAGGTGAGCTTCGGATGATCGGTGCCACAACGCTCGACGAGTTCCGCGAGCACGTCGAGAAGGACCCGGCACTGGAGCGTCGCTTCCAGCAGGTGCTCGTCGACGAGCCGAGTGTCGAGGACACGGTGGCGATCCTGCGTGGGCTCAAGGAGCGGTATGAGGCGCACCACAAGGTGCAGATCGAGGACGCCGCTCTGGTCGCAGCAGCGAGCCTGTCGAACCGCTACATCCCGGCGCGGCAGCTACCGGACAAGGCGATCGACCTGGTCGATGAGGCAGCGTCCCGGCTGCGCATGGAGATCGACTCCAGCCCCGTGGAGGTCGACCAGCTGCAACGCCAGGTCGACCGGATGCTCATGGAGGAGATGGCGCTCGCCCGCGAAACTGATGTGGCGTCCAAGGAGCGGCTTCAGAAGCTGCGGGCCGACCTTGCTGACCTGCAGGAGCAGCTCGGCGCACTGCAGGCGAGGTGGGAGCAGGAGAAAGCTGGACTCAACCGGGTTGGTGAGCTCAAAGAACTCGTCGACGCCAAGCGTGTCGAGGCCGAACGTGCCCAACGTGACGGCGATCTCGCGACAGCGTCTGCACTGCTCTACGGTGAGATCCCTGCGTTGGAGAGGCAGATCGCCGATGCGTCGGCCACCGCTGACGAGATCGTGCCAATGGTGAAGGAGACCGTCGGGCCCGATGACATTGCTGAGGTAGTGGCCGCGTGGACCGGCATTCCGGCCGGCCGACTGCTCGAGGGCGAGGCAGCCAAGCTGCTGCGCATGGAAGACGAGCTGGGCAAGCAGGTGATCGGTCAGCGCGAGGCGATCGGCGCCGTCTCGGACGCCGTCCGTCGCGCACGAGCTGGCATCGCCGACCCGAACCGGCCAACCGGGTCGTTCCTCTTCCTCGGCCCCACCGGTGTCGGCAAGACCGAGCTGGCCAAGGCGCTCGCTGACTTTCTTTTCGACGACCCGCACGCGATGGTGCGGATCGACATGAGCGAGTACGGCGAGAAGCACTCGGTGGCACGGCTGGTGGGCGCACCCCCTGGATATGTCGGCTACGAAGAGGGCGGACAGCTGACCGAAGCAGTGCGGCGCCGCCCGTACTCGGTGGTGCTGCTCGACGAGGTCGAGAAGGCGCACCCCGAGGTCTTCGACGTGCTGCTTCAGGTGCTCGACGACGGTCGCCTGACCGATGGTCAGGGCCGCGTCGTCGACTTCACCAACGCGCTGCTCATTCTGACGTCCAACTTAGGGTCGGTGTACCTCGTCGACCCCGAGCTCGACGCCGCGACGAAGCGTGAGCGAGTGATGTCGGTCGTACGCTCGACGTTCAAGCCGGAGTTCCTCAACCGACTCGACGACGTTGTGCTCTTCGACGCGCTCTTGGAGGCCGAGCTCGCGCAGATCGTCCGGCTCCAGGTTGTGTTGCTGGCGAAGCGCCTCGCCGACCGACGTATCTCCCTCGACGTCACCGAGGCCGCGAGTGACTGGCTGGCGTGCGAAGGGTACGACCCGGCGTACGGAGCGCGTCCGCTGCGCCGCCTGATTCAGACCGAGATCGGAGACACTCTCGCCCGGCTAATCATCGGAGGAGACGTCCACGACGGCGACACAGTCACGGTGGATGCCGCTGCCGATGGTGGTTCGCTGACTCTCACCCGGAGTTGAGTCGGGCGAGGGTGAAGGTCAGCCAGCCGGCGAACGCTGCCCAGGCCGCGTAGAGAATCAACGCGCCACCAGCCCACGGTGCTGCGCACCAGGCCATCGCGACGAGTGCCAGAGTGCTCACGAGGAGGAGGGTGATCTCGGCGACGGCCCACCACGGCTCCTGCGCCACGAAGAAGATCCACGACCACGCTGCGTTCAGGACCAGGTTCAGCGCCAGCAGCAAGGCCCAGGTCGCCTGCTCCCGCCCGTCGAGCCGCGTCCAGACGTAGCCGCCGACGATCGCGATCAGCGGATAGAGGATCGTCCACGCCAGTCCGATGAGCGAGGGATCGGGCTGCCACGACGGTTTCGCGAGAGCGACGTACCAGCTGGTGGTCGGGCGGGTACCTGCGCCGGCGACACCGAGCGTCAACA
>JANLWJ010000437.1:0-5712 GCA_031364455.1 Actinomycetes bacterium
TGCGGCGTCCGCGTTGACCTTCGTGCACTGGCCGGCGGCCACGAGCGTCTTCTCGACGAACGCGCCGATACCGAGCGCGGGCGAGAGCGCGGTGCCGTCGGCGAGAGTCATCTTCTGCGTCGCGTTGTGGGTGGCGAAGCAGTACCAGGGACGTCCGCGGCGGCACGCTCGGCACTGGCCACAGACCGCGCGCCAGTTGAGGATGACGTAGTCGCCGGGGGCGACGTCGGTCACGCCATCACCCACGGCCGAGACGACGCCGGCAGCTTCATGTCCGAGCAGGAACGGGAAGTCGTCGTTGATGCCGCCCTCGCGGTAGTGCAGGTCGGTGTGGCAGACGCCGCACGCCTGGACGTCGACGAGCGCCTCACCGGGGCCGGGATCGGGGACCAGGATCGTCTCGACCGTGACAGGGGCGCCCTTGCCCTTCGACACCACACCGCGAACCTCGTGCACCGCACACCGCCTCTTCATGAGCCAACTGCCTGGGGAGCCCTGACGCTATGCGCTGACTGAACGGTCAGGCAAGCGGCCCGCCTCGACGCAGCCTCGACGCAGGGGACGGCGCCCACTACGGTCGCGCCATGAGCGCACTCACCGATTCGATGGCTGGCTGGGGCACGCCCGACATGGTCTCGCCCCTGAAGAAGGTCTTCGTCCGCACGCCCACCACGGTCGGTGAGTTCGTGGCCGACGCCCAGTGGCGGGAGCCCGACCGCGGCCTGCTGGTCACTCAGCATGCTGAGTTTGTGGACCTGCTGCGCGGGTTCGGCGCCGAGGTGCTCGTCGGTGACCCGATCGACGGTCTGGTCGACGCGGTCTACACCCACGACCCGGCCGTGATGACGCCGCACGGGTCGATCCTGCTGCAGATGCGCAAGCCGGTGCGTTCACCGGAACCTGCGGCAATGCGCGCCGACTTCGAGCGGCTCGGCGTCCCGATCCTTGGCGCGCTGACTGGCGACGCATTCAGCGACGGTGGGGACAAGGTGTGGCTCGACGAGCGCACCCTTGTGGTGGGGCGCGGCTACCGCACGAACGCGTCGGCGGTTGCGCAGTTCCGGGCGCTGCTCGAGCCGCACGGCGTCAGCGTGGTCAGCGTCGACCTACCGCACTACCTGGGGCCGGACGCCGTGCTGCACCTGATGAGCGTCATCTCGCCGATCGCGTACGACCTGGCTGTGGTCTACGAGCACCTGGCGCCGGTGGCGCTGCTCGAGCTGCTCGACGAGCGGGGGATCGCGCGGATCACCGTCGACGAGGACGAGATGCTCACGCAGGGGGCGAACATCTTGGCGGTGGCCCCCGGCGAGGTGGTGCTGGCCGCCGGCAACGACAAGGTGCGCGCCAAGCTCGATGCGGCAGGGGTGAAGGTGCACGAGTTCGCCGGCACCGAGGTGGCAGTCAAGGGTGATGGCGGGCCTACCTGTCTGACGCAGCCGCTCTGGCGCGCATGACCCTGTCGTCGGGGCGGCCGTCGTTGCCTGACGCCGAGCGGGCGGTGCTCGACGCGGTCGACGCGCTGGGGCCGCCGACGTGGACGGCGATGTTGGCCGAGCTGATCGCGATCCCTTCGGTTACGGGCACCGCCGCTGAGGGTGACGCGCAGCGGTGGGTGGCCGACCGCCTGGAGGCGCTCGGCTGCGAGGTGGACCACTGGCAGATCGACCTCGCTGCATTGACGGGCGACCCGGAGTTTCCCGGGATGGAGGCGCCGCGCGAGGAGGCCTGGGGGACCGTTGGGGTGCTTGGCGCCGGCGCTCGTGATGCCGGCGCGGTTCCGGTGCTGGCATTCCAGGGGCACACCGACGTCGTCCCACCGGGTGATCTCGGGCAGTGGCAGGGCGACCCGTTCACGCCACGGGTTGACGGCGACGTCATGTTCGGGCGGGGAGCGTGTGACATGAAGGCCGGCGTCGTGGCGAACCTGGTCGCCGTCGAGGCACTGGTGCGTTCGGGCGTCCAGCTGCCTGGGCCGATCGCGGTGCACGCCGTCGGCGGTGAGGAGGACGGCGGCTTGGGCGCGTTCGCCACTCTGCGACGCGGCCACACCGCCAGGGCGTGCGTGATCACGGAGCCGACGAGTGAGACGGCGATCATCGCAACCGGCGGCGCGCTCACTTTCACGTTGACGGTTGCGGGTTCCGCGACGCACGGCAGTACGCGGTACGAGGGAGTCTCGGCGCTCGACGTCTTCGTGCCGCTCTACCAGGCGCTGCAAGACCTCGAGCGCGAACGGAACGCGGACGTATCCCCGCTGATGGCGGAGTACCCGATCGCCTACCCGCTGATGGTTGGCCGCGTGGACGCGGGCGACTGGTCGAGCACCGTGCCTGACCGGCTGACCGCCGAGGGGCGGTACGGCGTCCAGCTCGGCGAAGACGTCGCCGTGGCGAGGGCTGCCTTCGAGGAGCGCGTCGCCGAGGCGAGCGCGGCCGATCCCTGGCTACGCGACCACCCGGTGCGGGTGGCCTGGAGCGGCGGCCAGTTCGCCAGTGGCCGTTACGCCGGTGCGGGCGAGGATGGTTCCGCTGACAACCACTGGCTGCTGCCGACCGTGCAGGACGCCGTTGCCGACGTGACGGGCGGCGTCCGCCCGCGGCGACGAGGTGCGCCGTACGGCAGCGATCTGCGTCTTTACAACGGTGCCGGCATCCCGAGCATCCACTACGGGCCCGGCGAGGCGCGTCACGCGCACTCCGCGATCGAGCAGGTGCGCCTGTCAGAGATCGGCGTCACGGCACGCGCCTTGGTGCTGACCGCCCTCCGCGCCCCCTCCGCCTGACCCCGTTTCAACAACGTGTTAGCTGACCGGTCGTATAGGGCCGATCAGCCAACACGTTGTTGTCCACAGCGGAAGCGATGTGGACGCGTCGTCGCTACCTGCCGGGCACGGTTCAGCCATGCGCAACGAACTCACGACCGGAGCCCGAGAGCTGCAGAGACTTCGGGCGTTCGCCCGGCACCAGGCCGGTGTCATCTCGGCCGCTCAGGCGGGCGGTCTCGGGGTCACTTACGACAGGCTCCGGCAGCATCTAAGGGCCGGGCGGTTGGTTCGGCTCCATGATGGCGTCTATCTCACCGGCAACATGCGACCGGGGACCGCCGCTCGGCGGTGGGCGGCCCTTTTGGCTAGCGGCGAGGGAGCCGTCTTGGGCGACGAAACCGCGGCAGACATCTACGGGTTCACGCGGCGAAGGCCCGTGCCCATTCAGGTGTCGATTCCCGCTTCGCGCATAGAAGTTGCTGTTCCGGGCGTGCGAGTGCGACGCAGTCGTCTGCTGCCCGCCAAAGCCACGATGCATGACGGGTGGCCCATCACGACTGCGGCTGACACAGTCCTTGATCTCATCGCCGACATGCGGTCGCCCCACGACGTTGTCGCGCTCCTGACAGATGCCTGCCGCAGCAAGTCGGTCACGGCGGAGGAGATCCTCAAAGCCATGGGACGCCGTAAGCGGCAGCGTCATCGACAACTGGTCAAGGACGTCCTCGCTGATGTCATAGGCGGAGTGGAGAGCCTGCTCGAGCACAAGTATCTCGTCCGCGTGGAGCGCCCGCACGGGTTGCCGAAGGGTAGGCGCCAGGTCAAGGCACGCGCCAACGGCGTCCCGATTCGCGAGGACGTGGAGTACGACGAGTTCGAGTCCGTCGTTGAGCTCGACGGACGGCTAGGCCACGAGGGTTCGGGGCGTCACCGTGACCGTCGACGCGACAACTCGGGGACGCGCCAGGGCAAGGCCACCCTCCGGTATGGCCACGCCGACCTTGAAGAGCCGTGCGAGGCAGCCCTTGAGGTGGCGACGGTGTTGTGGAGCCGAGGGTGGACGGGGGCCTTATCCAGTTGCGGGCCTCGTTGCAGCGCCGTCAATCCCGAATACCGTGAAGGTTGACCGGTCCTATGGTGCCGACCAGCTCACACGTTGCGAGGGTTGGGGGAGCGCTAGCGGGCGGCGAGGCGGGCCTTGAGGGCGTCGCGCTTCTCCTCGAACCTGGCGGCGGTGACCTCTAAGTCGTCGAGGAACTCGGCCACCTGCTGACGCGCCTTCTCGCCTTCTGGCCCGAGGTCGGTGCGCTCGAAGACCTTCCAGTGACGCAGCACCGGCATGAGCACCTCGTCCTTGTGCTGGCGCAGGTCGTAGATGCCCTCGACGGCGATCTGCACCGCCTTGCGCGCGAACCCCGGGATGTCGTGGCCTGGCATCTTGAAGTCGAGGACGACGTCGCGCACGGCACCCATGACGTCGTCGGGGGCCAACTCGAACGCGGCACCGAGCATGTTGCGGTAGAAGATCATGTGCAGGTTCTCGTCCAGGGCGATGCGCGCGAACATCTGCTCGGCCACCGGGTCGCCGGTCGCCTTCCCGGTATTGCGGTGCGACACCCGGGTCGCCAGCTCCTGGAACGACACATACGCGAGGCCGCCGAGCATGCCGGGGTGCAGCGCCGTGAACCCGGTCTGCATGTGGGCCATGCGCAGGTCCTCGAGCTCGTTCGGGTCGACCGAACGCGTCACCGTCAGGTAGTCGCGGATGACCTGCCCGTGGCGGCCCTCCTCGGCCGTCCAGCGGTGCACCCACTCGCCCCAGGCACCCTCGCGGGTGAACTGGTTGGCGATCTCGAAGTGGTAGCTGGGCAGGTTGTCCTCGGTCAGCAGGTTGACGATGAGGGCGGCGCGCGCAGCGTCGCTGAACCGCTGCTCGGTCGGCTCCCAAGCCTCGCCATCGAGGACGCCGCCGAAGGTGCGGCCCTCGCTCCACGGCACGTACTCGTGCGGGTACCAGTCTCTGGCCATGGTGATGTGCCGGTTGATCTCGCCGGTGACGACCGGCTCGAGGTCGGCGAGCAGCCGGACGGCGAGCTGGTCTTCGGTGTATGCGGGCACGTGGGGCTCCTCGCGTAACTTACGGTTCCGTAGGTTCAGGCAACGTTAGCCCACCCAACGCCTCTTGTCGCCCTCGGTGGTCGCCGACCCTGCCGGACGCGTCACTGCGGCCGTACAGTGCAGCCGTGCATACGTTTGATGCCGACACCGAGCGGCTCCTCCAGCAGGCCATCGACTACGCCCGCCACCGACTGCGCCTGGATCCGGTGCCCTTGGACGGCGCCAAGCCGCCGGCCTTCCTGCGCGAGGCCGCGGGCCAGACCATCACCCCCGAGGGCCTCGGCGGCGACGAGGCGTTGCGTGTCTTCACCGAAGTATTGGCGCCTGCCTGCCTGTCGGTCGACAACCCGCGCTACCTCTCCTTCATCCCTGCCGCGCCGACCGAAGCGTCGACCCTCTTTGACCTGGTCGTCGGTGCCTCGTCGATCTACGGCGGCTCGTGGCTGGAAGGCGCTGGGGCGGTGTACGCCGAGAACCAGGCGCTCCGGTGGATCGCCGACCTCGCCGACCTCCCAGCAGAGGCGGGCGGCTGCTTCGTGCAAGGGGGAACCAACGGCAACCTGTCGGCGCTGGTCGCCGCCAGGCACACCGCGGCGGCGCGACGTGAAGGAGAGCGTCCCGCGCGGTGGGCCTTCGCCTGCAGCCTCGAGGCGCACTCATCGATGCAGCATGCCGCGCGCGTCATGGACGTCGACGTCGTGGTCGTCCCGGTCGACGAGAACGGTCGCATGACCGGCGACGCACTGCGCGCGACGCTGGACGAGCACAGTGGTGACAACCTGTTCGCGATCGTGGCTACGGGCGGCACGACGAACTACGGGGTCGTC
>JANLWJ010000044.1:0-3540 GCA_031364455.1 Actinomycetes bacterium
CTCGAAGGACTCTTCAACAACGAAGACACATCGAGTGCCGCGCGAACGGAGCGTCTCAGCGATCGCCACCAGGTTGTTGGTGGGACCCCACGCCCCTGGCTCGGGGAAGAAAGCAACGGTCCTCTGCGACATCTGCGCCCCTATTTAGGGTGACATTTCTTGTCCGGCACGGGCTGTACTGATCAGCAGGATCCTAGGGGGCAATGTTGCACTAAGGGCGACGTTCGTCGGCTCTGACACGACCTTGGTTCCGGGGGTGTTCGACTGACGCTACATACACTTCCCACAAACAATATCGGCCTCGAAGGGACGAACCGCATGCCAACCATCGACTCGTCGCAGGGAGTCATCCATTTTGAACAGGTTGGCGAGGGGCCCGACATCGTCTGGGTCTCGGGGGGCGGTGGGCTCGCTGACGACTGGGACTCGTACCAACTCCCCTACTTCAGGGCGGACTTTCGCAACACGACGTTTGATAATCGCGGGATCGGCACGACCGAGTGCACTTCACCCCTTCCCTGGGCCATGGCCGATTTTGCGCGTGACACCGCCGAGCTCATCCGGGCGGTGTGCGAACCTCCCGTTGCACTCGTGGGGCTCTCGCTCGGGGGGGCAATCGTGCAGCAGGTGGCGATCGACTACCCCGAACTAGTCCGCGTCGCGATCCCGATGGGTACTGGCGCGTGGAGCGTGGAATGGGGTTGGGACTATCAGATGGCCGAGGTCGAGTTTCACAAGGCAGGCGGCAAACTCGAGGGGATGATGGCGCTCACGCACTACGCGGCGATGGCCTATCCGGCGCGGGTCCTGGGTGATCGCGTCCTGTGGCCCAAGCTGCGCGAGGAACTGCTCCCGCTCTTCGAGACGCCCTCAGAGAACGACACGGTGATCTCCCAGTGGGAACCGTGTGCGCTCTACGACCAGCGAGAGCAGCTCCCCAACTGTCAGGTGCCGATGCACGTACTCGCCTTCAACGAGGATGTGCAAGCCCCACCTCAGGACGGCCTGGAGGTGGTCGAACTTGCAGGCAACGCCGAGTACCACCTGTTCGATGGCATGGGCCATTGCTCGATCTACGGACACACGCAGGACATCTTGAACCCGTACATCAAGGAACTCATCGAGCGCTATCTCTAGGTGGCACCAGGTCTAACCCGGCGGCGCTGCAGCCACTTCTGCGATCGCATCAGCGAGTTGGCGACACGACCAGCGGAACAACTCCGGTGGCATGGTCAGCGCCGGCTGCATGCGATAGAGCGGCTTATTGTCTTCGCTGATGGCGAGTACACCGCGTCGCATAGCGGCTTGGTGAACCGAAGCCTGGAACGCCGATGCCGGTCGAATCGACTGCTTGTCGGTGACGAACTCGACGGTGACCCAAGCTCCAAGAGGCCGTACGTCGCCGACCTGCTCGAAGCGGTCGATCAGCGGAACCAGCTCCTCCCTGGCCACCGCGTCGAGTGCCTTGACGTTGTCCAAGACGCCGCCGCTCGCGAGCAGGTCAAGACCCGCCAGCGCGGCAGCGCAGGCCGCCGGCTCCCAGGCATAGGTGCCGCCAAGGTGGGCATGCGCGTCGGCAAGCACCGCGTCAGTCGCCATGATCGCCGCGATCGCCTGGCCGCCAGCGGTCAGCCCCTTGCCCAGCAGCAGGATGTCCGGCTGTAGCCCCCACAGGTCTGCGGCGAAGACCGTGCCACAGCGGCCGAGGCAGGTCTGTACCTCGTCGAGGATGAGCAGCCATCCATGTTTCTTACACAGTGCGGTCAGGCCCCTCCAGAACTCCGCCGAAGGCGCGAGGATCCCAGCCTCACCAGCGACGGGTTCGATCAAGACGCCGGCTATCTGGGTCGGTTCGACCTGCAGTCGCAGCAACCAGTCCTCGATGAAGTCGAGGTAGAGCGTGTCGTCGAACGGCCCCGCCCCTCGGTGGAAGGGGGCGCGGAAGCGATTC
Organism: Actinomycetes bacterium; assembly: GCA_031364455.1. Classification (GTDB taxonomy): domain Bacteria; phylum Actinomycetota; class Actinomycetes; order JAHEKZ01; family JAHEKZ01; genus JAHEKZ01. The sequence continues at coordinate 1,952 of JANLWJ010000044.1, forward strand.
GGGTAAGGCGCAAAGACGAAACCTGGTACGTACTCCGCGTTGCCAGTCGTGGGCACCGATGTGTCGGTGGAGTTCGCGGCCGCCAGGTAGGTCGACTCACCGTGATACTGCCCCAGAAAGCTCAGGATCATCGGCCGGCCGGTGGCTTCGCGCGCGAGCTTGACAGCTCCCTCGACCGCCTCGGTACCCGTGACCGTTGGGGCGACTCGAGCGATCTGCCCTGGCGCCAGGGCGATGAGCCTCTCGGCGAGCTCAATCACCGGTTCGGTCTGGACGTAGTTGGTGATCTCCATGCCGTATCGGTCCCACGCCGTGTTCATCGCGTCTCGAACCTGCGGCGGGTGCGCACCGTAGGGCGCCGCACCCCACGCACTGACGTGGTCGGCGAAGGTGTTTCCGTCGACGTCCTCGATCAGATACTCGTGCCGTCTGCCCTCGATGAACGGGACACCGGACGAGTCGCGCAGCGCCCCGTTCAGCACCCGGTCCTTGCGATCGAGGAGCCCACGACTAAGCGGCCCGGGCAACTCGGTCAGGACACGCGGAAACTCAGGTGAAACAGACATAAGCCAAACCGTATCTGAACGGTCGTCTAGGAGGGAACGGCTTCTCGCCACATGGTGAATATCTCTGGCCCGCCACCGGGCGCCCGAATGGGAGCCACCAGCTCGAAGCCGTACCGCTGGTAGAGCGGGATGTTTACTGCGTTGCTTGCCTCGAGGTAGACGGCGACCTGCTCCTGGTCGACAAGACTCAGATTGTCTGCCAACAAGCTGAGACCGTACGCATGACCAGCATGCTCCGGATCCGTTGCCAGCATGCTCAAGAAGTAGTGCGGATCCTCGCGTGGATGCGACCGAGTCAGCAGGTCGAATGTTTCAACAACCGGAGCCGCCGCCGCGCCAAGCAGCTCGACAAGAAGCGGCTCAAATCGCTCGGCTTGATCTGGGGAGTACTCGGTTCCATTCGGAGGAATCCACACCGATGTTGCCGAACCGTTCTCAGCGAGCCAGACGTAGGGGTAGCGCATCGCGCCTTCAACACCGAGTGTCAAGAACCGACGAAGCTGTTCGCGACGCTGAAACGGGTCCGGGAAGATCCAAGTCCACAGTGGGTCGGCGTAGAACGCCTCAACCAGAACTCTTACGACGTCCTTGATTCTGGAGTGCCCAACGACTTTCGGTGCTCCACCTTGTTGCCCCACGTTGACCCCTCGGTGTGACTGTTCGGTATCGCCCTAGTATCCCGCTAGAACCGCCCTGGGGCGGCGACCGGGACCGAGGTCGGCGGGAGATCACCCGCTTCTGTCAAAGTTGTCGCGTTGCCATGATTCTTCGCTGAACTCAACACCTGTGCATCGACTTCGCGCCCAAGTGACCGACAACGGAGCCTTGCTGAGCTCAAGGAACTGGGCCGTCCAGCACCAGCACAACAAGCACAGGCGCTCAAGACCGCCCACCACTATGACCCCTCAGCGACACGCGGGAGTGGTACTCGAAGCCGCGGAATCAGCGTCCATCGACAGCGAAGTTGCGTCGGGCACGCCTTTACTCCGCCGGTGGGACACTCTACGAGCGGGTCGTGACCGC
>JANLWJ010000541.1:0-1960 GCA_031364455.1 Actinomycetes bacterium
CACGTCGGAATGATCCTCGCGCTCTCCCTCGGCGGGTTCCTGTTCTACGCCCTGCTGTTCCGGGACCAACTGATCCCAGGGTGGCTGCTATCTGGCTGATCACCAATGGACTCAGTCCGTAGGTGACGGACGCCCTACCGCGTCAGGACTCCGCCGTACCGTTCCGTTGTACTGCCACATCCTGTTCCGGCCGGCGTGGGTGACCTGAAGCCCATGATCGGCCAGCACCGCCACCATCGCGTCGGGTGAGTGCACGAACGTGCGGAAGTCCTGCCTACGCACCGCATACCCAATGTTCTCGAATGCCGTCTGCGCCCGAGTCAAGAGGTGCGGACGTGGGTAGCTGAAGATCAGCATTCGTCGCGCGTGGTCAGCGGCTGCGCCAAGTAGCCCCTCGTAGTCGGGGTAGCAGCACACCACTCGGTGCAGCACCACCACATCGGCCGGTTCAATCGCCTCCGGCTCGTTCGCGATATTCACCAGGCGTCGGTCCACACGGTCGTCAAGGCCGGATTCCTCCAGCATCCGGGCCGCCTCGACTTCGTACGCACTAGATAGCTCGAGGTTCGTAGCCCTCGACGCCCCCCGGCGAAGCAGTTCGGTGTGTAGCCCGCCGACGCCGCCACCAATCTCCAGGACGCTGGCCCCCTCAAGACCTCCGGCGACCAGATACTCGACCATTCGCGTTGCCGTGTCGTCCAGGCCGGTGGTTCGCAGCTTGCGCGCCGTCCGGCGCGCGTAGCCCGGCGTGAACACGGCGTCGCAGCCACGCGGATCGCAGCAGCCGGTCATGCATCCAGTATCCGCCTGCGGGTGGCGGCGTCAATGACGACAGCGGGCTTTTGCGTACGGAAGGACGCACTGAAACCGTCTTGCTCGGACATAGCCGTGGGACCGCTAAGGCGTGCCAAAGTCGCCGTATCGTTCCGGAGGACCTGTCCGACACAATCCGATCGCGTAGCCGACACCATGAGGAGTTCGTATGAGGCTTGAGAACAAGGTAGCTCTCATCACCGGCGCAGGCTCTGGTATCGGCGCGGCCACAGCTCGGCTGTTCGCAGCCGAAGGGGCCAAAGTCGTCGTGACTGGGCGCCGTCCGGAACCGCTTGCGGTGGTTGCAGCGGAGGTCGACGGTCTCGCCGTCGCAGGTGACACCGGTGACCCGGCACACGTGAAGGAGGCCATTGCCGCAGCGGTCTCCCGCTACGGCGCAATCGACATCCTCGTCGCCAGCGCCGGCGTAGCTCCTGGGGGTTCCGTCGGAGACATGGACGATGGGGATTGGCAGACCACGCTCAACACCAACCTCAATGGGCCGATGATGATGTCTCGCGCCGTGCTGCCCGTGATGCTGGGGCGCGGTGGTGGCTCCATAGTGTTTGTGTCTAGTACCGCTGGATTGGCCGCTGCCCCTGCCTCCGCCGCTTACGACGTCTCCAAGGCCGGCCTGATCGCGCTGGCTCGCGCACTCGCGGTTGACTACGGGCCCCGCGGGATCCGTGCCAACGCCCTCGTCCCTGGGTGGGTCAGAACACCGATGGGTGACAGGTCCATGGACGCGCTGGGCGCCGAGAGGAACATCAGTCGCCAAGATGCCTATGACCGAGCGACCTCGGACGTGCCACTGCGTCGCGCCGGCACACCCGAGGAGATGGCCGCGTGCTGCCTCTTCCTCGCCTCTGACGAGTCTCGCTACGTGAGCGGCACAACACTGGTCGCTGACGGTGGCGGACTGGCCGTCGAGCTGACCTCTACCGAGTTCACCTTCGGTGGGCAGTCGTCGTAGTGTTCGGCGATTCCTTACGCCTGTCCACACTCACGTAGTTCTCTGGAGGTGCTCGACGTGCGCGATGGCCGCCATGTTGCCCTTGGCTCGCAACAACTCGATGGCCTCGCTCTTCGCCGCGGCGGCGTCCTTCGTTAGGCCGCGCACATCGAGAATGTCGGCGAGGGCGAGCAG
>JANLWJ010000549.1:0-5724 GCA_031364455.1 Actinomycetes bacterium
GCACGCGGGCCACTTCGCGCTTCACAGTCTGCATCTTGCCCTGCTTGTTCATCGTGGTGTTGGGCCCAGCCGCCATCAACATCTACGACGCCATCATCGTTGGGCAGTAGCAGATGGCGCGAGTAGCGCTCGTTTCGCGTAACCCGGTCATGTCGATGGCGTTCTCGGCCAGCGATCACAGCGTCGCGGAGATCCGCCCGTCGAGTTTGGGCGATTGGCTGGATCGCGGCGAAGACGTTGGCGTTGACGCACTCGTCCTCGATCTCGGTTCACCGCAGAATGCTCAGCAAGTCGTCGGCGACCTGCGGGCTCAAGGCCGATGGGTGCCGGTTCTCCTCGTCGCCACAGATGACCCGGCATGGGGTGCCACCGACATCACCGGGCTTCCCGGCGTCGAGCTGCTGCCCCTCCCGCTCGACCCAGACCGCTTGAAGGTGGCCTTGGCCGCTGTCCTAAAGCATCCGCGAACGGCTCCGCTAGCCAAGGCAACGGTCGATGGCCGTCCACTGTTGGACGACGTACCCGATCTCGACATCGCCCCAGCACCCGATCTGCTCCGCGAAGAGTCAGCCGCAGCGCTCCCGGCGCCGGCCCCAGTGCCAGTGCCAGTGCCAGTGCCTGCATCCGAACCCCAGCCGGTGCTCAAGCCTGAGCCCGCCCCCAAGCCCGAACCCGAACTTGAGTCGGTCGCTGAAGTCGAGACCCTCCCAGCTCCCGCAAGGGCTCCCAGGAAACCCAGGAGCGCACAGCTCCACAGGCACCGAGCCAGCAAGGACCCAGGCGACCAAGCTTCCAAAGGAATCCGCCTGGACCCGGCCGAACCGCCTTTGGTCACCCCGCAGGTCGATGCCGCACCGGAGTTGGCAGAGACCGCGCCAGCACCCGAGTTCAAATCAGGCGACCCCGTGCACTGGCTGTTGAAAGAAGCAGAGAACTACTACACCCTCGAGGAGCTCGCCAACGTCATCGTCGAAGACGCAGTCGTTCGCAGCATGGCTGAGGCTGGTGCGCTCCTCGTTCCGGACGGTGCGGTTTGGTGTGTCGCGGGAGGGATAGCGCTGCGTCCACTGGAGTACCGCTTGCAGCTGGCGCCGGAGGCATGGATCGTTGCGAACATCGCCACCGCCGGAAAGGGTGTCCTCATCCAGGACAGCGACATCGCCCGGCTCGACCTACGTGGTACTCCGCTGGCGAGCCGCACCCACCTGATGGCCGTCCCGGTCCCTCAGGTGCGGGCGATACTCCTGCTGTCTCGCGACAGGGCAGAGCCCTTTACCGAGGCGTCCCTGGCGGCCCTCGCTGGGCTGGCCAAAGAAGCCGGACCGTTGTTGGAGGGAGCCATGGACCTCCGGAGCCTTGCACGCCTGCTCGCCAAACACCTGGATATGGAGCAGTCCCCCCGTAGCTAGCAACTACTCGACGAAGACCCGCTCGTCAACGAGCTGCTCGGAGACCGGCGCGCCTTCAGTCTCGAACCGCCCCTGCGCGAAGCGCTTGCGGAACTCCAGGTCGATCCGGTCGATCCCAGTGCGGTTCTTCTCGATCGTCACGACCACGTAGTCGCGGAACCGCTCGGCGTTGCCGACGTCGAACACGAGGTGGTGCCGGGCGACAACGTCGTACTTGTCATTGATGACCAGGACGACATCCGCCTCGTATGCCAACGCCGCGGCGCCCCGCAGGTGGTGCACCCTCATGCGGCGGCCACTCACGATGCCTTCCTTGTCAGAGGCCACGACCGCGAAGACGGCGACGTCACGCTCGAGCGCGAGGTCTTTGAGTCCCTGGGCCACCGTGGTGATCCGGTCCTCTTCAGAGAGCACTCGGTCAAGCACCGGCACCTTCTGGAGGTAGTCGACGACAACGACCGGCGCCGTCCCGGTCTCGGCGATGACCTGGTTAACGGTCGCCTTGATGTTCGCCAGGTCGGTGGCGCCACCACTGGACCGTTGGATGTGCAGGCGCGACGCGTACTTCTCAACGGCATCAACGGCCTCGGCCCCGCCGGGCGTGCTCGCCAGCCGCTGGGCCAGCCCCCCGGTGTGGCCGTCCAGGCTCTCCATCGCCTCCCGGATTCGCCGCAGCGGGACCGCCTCGATCCCGTACCGGGACGAGGCCTCGATCGCCACGAACCGTTCCAGAACAGTGGCGGGATCGTGCTCAAAGGAGAAGTAGAGACCCGTTCCTCCGCTGACGACAACGTTGCGCAGCATCTGTAGCGCCATCGTCGTCTTTCCCAGACCCTGGGGGCCGCCGAGGAGCGTCAGCTCCCCGGCTCTGAGGCCACCTGCGAGATAGGTATCGAGTGGATGAAAGCCCGTTGGGGTGACCCGAGCGGCTGCCGTTAGCCCCGCATCCAGCCGGCGGTCGGTAGCGGCCAGCACGTCACCCAGAGAGAACACCTGATCAGACATGAGTGAAATGGAATCACACAGCGGCCATCCGTGCCGGAACTTGGCCAGATACCCACCTTCTGGACCATGACACACCCCTAGATCGATGGGGTGCTCGCTGGTCTGTGACACCGTGGTGTGGTGACGCGAGACCGAGTTCTGGGGCAGCTGGACAACCAGCGCCTCGAGATCGCCGCGCGGGCAGCCGCCCTCGCCCTGATCTATACCGTCTCTGCGCTGACCGGCACGGCCGACGACCTTCTGCTCCAGTTGATTTTGCTGACGGCCCTGGCTGTGGCCGCCGTCCTACCCGTGCGGAGCCGAGCCTTTCGGCGGTGGCGGCCAGCCATCGAAGCGCTGGTCGCCGGCCTCATCATCGGGTCCGTAGAGCCCTACGACCCTTCGCTACTCCCATATTTGGTCACCCCGGCGCTCTCCGCCGGTCTGATCGGGGGCTGGTCGCTGGCCATCATCACCTCAGGGGCCACCATCGTCGTCCTGATGGCGCCAGACGCCATTGGGGCAGAGAGCCTGGTCGGCACTGATTACTTGGTGGACGCGGTGCAGTGGTCACTACTGGCCCTTGCTGTTGGTCTTCTTGCCGCCTGGGTCAGGCGAGTCCAGATACAGGTGCCGGGTGACGACGAGAGCTATCTGGAGGCCACCCGGCTCCTGACCCAGCTACGCGACGTGGCGAGGGAACTCTCAGGCGGGCTGGACGCCGTGAGCCTGGGAGGCACACTCATCGACGACCTGCGGGAGCGCCACGGAATTAGTCGCGGCTGGGTCTTCGGCTATCGAGCTGGAGGCGTTCCCATAGCGCTCGCCTCCGGGCCTAGCTCGGAGTATGAGCTGGTTGCCGACCTCTCCCCCGGAACTTCCTGGTCGCGAGCGATCGATGAGGGGCGAGCCCTCGCTGTGTCTGAGGCGCTGACCTCCGATCCCACGATGAGAGGTGCCATCGTCCCGATGAGCATCCGCGACACAGTCGTCGGGCTGGTTGCCGTCGAGCGCCGCGGGCAAGGCTGGTCCGACGACGAGCTGACCGAGCTCTCGATAGCCGCGGACGCCGACGCTGTGCGCTTCGAGGCAGCCCTCCTGTTCGACGAGGTGCGCAGTCTGGCCACCGCCGAGGAGCGCCAGCGTCTGGCCCGGGAGATCCATGACGGGGTCGCCCAAGAGGTGGCATCCCTTGGGTATCTCATCGACGACATCAAGGCGCATGCCCCTCCTGAGGTCACTCCCCAGCTCGCCGCGCTTCGTGAGGAGCTGTCCCGGATCGTTACCGAGCTGAGATTCTCCATCTTCGACCTCCGCAAGGAGATCGGTCCCGGCGCCAGCCTCACCTCAGTTCTGGCCGACCACGCCCGCCACGTCGGTGAAACGGCTGGTATTGCCGTTCACCTCGAGCTCTCCGAGTCCCCTGCTCGCCTCCGGCCTGCTGTGGAATCAGAGATTCTGCGCATCGCCCAGGAGGCGATTGCCAACGCCCGACGGCACAGCCGAGCCCGGAACCTGTGGATCACCTGCGTTGTCGACGCCCCAGAGGTCTTCCTTCGGGTCGAAGACGACGGCCGCGGCCTGCTTCCACCTCGCGATGACAGCTTTGGGCTCTCGATCATGCAGGAGCGGGCTGACCGGGCCAACTGCCGGCTGTCAGTCACCGATCGCCCCGGCGGAGGCACTAGCGTGGAAGTCCAGCAGCGCACAGCGGGCCAAAGGCGGGCGGCGACCCGGGGTACCCGAAAGGACAGCGAGCATGACGATTCGCATTCTGCTCGTTGACGACCACCAACTGATCCGCGAGGGGCTTCGACGGGCCTTCGATCGGTCGGGTGACTTCGAGGTCGTTGGAGAGGCGGGATCGGTCGCAGATGCCGAGGAAGCCCTGCAAACCCTCTCCCCTGATGTGGTGATCTTCGACGTCCGGTTACCCGATGGGAGCGGCCTCGACGCCGTCAGAGCTGCCAGAGCCGCCTATCACGACATCGGCATCGTGGTGCTGACCATGTACGCCGGCGACGACCAGCTCTTCGGCGCCCTCGACGCAGGCGCATCCGCCTTCGTCCCCAAGGACGCGCCAGCCGAAGACGTCGTGATCGCAGCTCGCCATGCCGCCAGCTCTCCCCGATCCTTCACCGCCCCGGACCTCGCGGAGGCGATGCGGCGCCGAATGTCGCCAACCGGACCACAGCTGTCCCCGCGCGAGAAGGAGGTACTCGACCTCCTGGCCGAGGGGTTGGGAGTCGCGCAGATCTCGCGGCGTCTCTTCATCAGCGACTCCACCACCAAGACCCACATCTCCAAGCTCTACGAGAAGCTGGGGGCCGGCAACCGGGCTCAGGCCATCATGGCGGCCTTGCGGCTCGGCCTGATCCAAGCGCCCGAGCCGGGGTCCTGACGCCGGACCCGAGGCGGTACGCAGGTTCACCCGATCGGGGTCCACCGATCGGCCAGGGTTTGCCGAACTGCCAGCGGATACCGGTCCAGCTGCGCAATCCTCATGATTGGTCGTGTCGGAGCCCGAAGGGGGGCCCGAGCACCCGACCACTCGGGAACAACCGAACAACAGGGCTACGAAAGGGAAATCCATGATTCAGCGCATGCGCAACATTCTCAGCAAGAAGGACGAGGGCGCTTCAGCAGTTGAGTACGGCCTCCTCGTTGCGGCCATCGCGGCAGTCATCGTCATCATCGTGTTCGCCCTCGGCGGAGTGATCAAGGAAGTCTTCCAAAACACCTGCGACACGGTCTCCAGCGGCGCCTCCACTACTGCTGGCTGCTGACAGTCGGTCCGATCGAGGCGTGAGTCCGCGCTGACCGCGGGCTCACGCCTCGACTGCTCGAAGGGTGAGTGTGTTGAAGCGGATAGCCTCGGACGACGGAGCAAGCGCAGTCGAGTACGGATTGCTTGTGTTTGCCATCGCGGCAGTCATTGCCCTCGTCGTCTTTGCATTCGGTCTGGTCGTTGGCGATACCTACCGAGGAGCCTGCGACGAACTCGTCACCGAAGTGGGAACCTCACAGACCTGCGGTAGCTAGGCGGCGGGACATGCTCGACCGGGCCGACCGGGTCGAGACCTCAACGCCAGCGTCGAACACACGAGCGCGGCGACGCTCCATCGAGCCGCTCGACCTGCTCGCCCTGGTCGCAACGATCGGGGCGCTCGTCACCGTCATCGGTCCGATCGAGGACATTAACGATGTCTTCTGGCACGTCCTCCTGGGCGACCAAATCCGAGGCGGGACACAGTTTTCTGAGCTCGGCTCAGCATTTAGCTTCTCGGTCGAGAACCCAGACTGGAGGACGGGCGCCTGGGGCAGCGAGTTC
>JANLWJ010000552.1:0-1874 GCA_031364455.1 Actinomycetes bacterium
CGGTCAAATGCTCAAGGCACGCTCTCGCGCTGGTCTTACCCAAGATGCAGTCGCGGAACGCATGGGCACTACCAAAAGCGCAATCTCCCGCCTTGAGTCGGCTGGCAAGCACGCCCCATCGCTTGCAACGCTCAAGCGCTACGCGAGCGCTGTAGGGTGCGAGCTTCAAGTCAAGCTTGTGCGCCAGAAGGCAACGTGACGCCCAACAAGTCATTCCAGCCGACGCCTAGCGGCGCGGCTGAATTCGGACGTTAAGTGTCATTCGTCCAGCACGGTCTGCTGTGCCAGAATTGGAGTAACGCGGAGGCTTGACCTATGTCAACAGTGAAGGACGAACTCACCCGACTGATTCAGGGGCAGCCTGAGGACCGCTCACGAGAAGAGATCATTCGCGAGTTTGCCTTTCACGCTATGGTCGAACGCGGGCTGACCGATTCGGATGCGAAGCGCGCCATCTCAAGTGAAGAAATGGGGCGGCGCATTCGGTCATGGCAGAATATAGGCTGGACCGACGAGGCCCAGCGCTAGCTTACCGGCATCTTTGAATATATTGCCGCGGATAATCCGCAAGCCGCAGCGCGCACGGTGCAGGGTATTTACGACCGGGCGCAGGATCGCAAGAGATTCCCCGAGATCGGGTCTCGCTACACCATCTCAACGCGTCACGTGCGCGTATTACTCTACTACGGGCATTACCGAATCGGATACCTCATCAAAGATGACGGAAATGTCGATATTCTCGAAAAATATGAGAAAAATATGAGGGTCAAGAAAAATATGAGGGTCAGATCTTGTTCTGTGCGTTCTCTTCCGCTAATCTTTTGGAATGGCCCGCCCGCTTCGAATCGAGTTCCCTGGTGCGTTTTATCACGTCACGTCGCGCGGCAACGCCCAGCAGGATATCTTCCTCGACGACGAGGACCGGCAGCGCTTTCTGAGCGTTCTCGAGCAAGTCGTCTCGCGCTTTCATCTGCGCTTGCACGCCTACTGCCTGATGGACAATCACTACCACTTGGTGCTCGAGACGCCGCAGGGGAACCTCTCCCATGCGCTGCGCCGCCTCAATGGCGTCTACACCCAAGCCTTTAACCGCCGGCACGGCCAAGTCGGTCACGTATTGCAAGGGCGCTTCAAAGCCATCCTGGTGGAGCGAGAGAGCTACCTGCTGGAGTTGTGCCGCTACGTGGCGCTGAATCCGGTTCGAGCAAAAATGAACCGCAAACCGGACACTTACCGTTGGTCGAGCTATCGGGCGAGCGTGGGTCTGGCGCCGGTGCCGGCGTATCTGACCATCGACTGGGTGCTGGCACAATTCGGCAAACAGCGCGCCGCGGCGCAGCGCCGATTCCGGGCGTTCGTGGCCCAAGGCATCGGGCAGGCCTCACCCTGGGACCATTTACGGGGGCAGGTGCTGTTGGGGAGCGAGGCCTTTGTCGAGCGCCTGAAACCGGGACTGCGGGACAAGCGCCAGCTCAAGGAGATTCCGCGTCGGCAACGCTTCGCGGCCCGACCGACGCTAACGAAGCTCTTTGGCGCGGCGACCCGATCTGATAAAACGCAGCGCAATCAAGCCATCCGCACTGCGCATCTTGACCATGGTTACAGCCTGTCGCAGATCGGCCGTGGGGTGAGCTTGCACTACTCCACGATCAGTCGCATTGTTAACCGTGAGGAATAGATCGACGACGCACAGTACAAGATCTGACCCCGTCCTTTTCTGACCCCGTCCTTTTCTCAGGTCCAGTTCCTGATCGACCAGGTGACTCAGTGCATGTTCGAAGGTGCCGGGGAGCAACTGAACGGACAGATCGATGGGCAGCAACTTCATGCCGGTGTCGATGGGTTTGTAGCGGGCCATCGTGCGATTCTCTCCA
>JANLWJ010000011.1:0-15716 GCA_031364455.1 Actinomycetes bacterium
GCAGCCAACCTCGCCGCCCTCTGCCGGCGCCACCACCGCCTCAAGCACACCGCGGGATGGAACGTCACCCTCGGCCCCACCGGCACCATGACCTGGACCACCCCCACCGGACGCCAGTACCAAACAGAGCCATGGCACTACACCGACCCCCACCCACCACCGGACGAATAGCAGCACGGCGCACGTTGGGCCGGTTCCTGCCGACGCTGCGTACTGGTGCGCGCTCAGAGGGTTGCCGCCTCCACCGATCGGGTGACGCTGAGCTTCCGGAGTGCTGACCGAGCCCGCACTAGGTCACACTGGACTGCACCTATGTCACCGCTAGGGGTCATTCGTTCGGGGGGCCACTCAATGAAGTGCCGCACCGCACTGTCGCTCGCGCGCCTGCGCTCTGTGGCTGTGGGTCTCACCGCAGTTGTTCTCCTCGGCGCATGCTCCGTCGGCGAGCAAGGTGCTAACCCCCAACGGGCCGAGCCGGGACCCGTGTCGCCGGTGCCGGCGAAGTCGACCGACTCACCAGACGCGTCCGAGCCGACCGTGGAACGCGCTGAGATCGTCACGGTCGGAGACATCGCCTGTGACCCGACGAGTCCGGTCTTTGATGAACCGCAGTACTGCCGGCATGAAGAGGTCGCCAAGCTCACCAAGAGACTGGTCAACCAAGGGGCAGATTGGTTCATCCCGCTGGGGGACATCCAATACGAAAGTGGAACGCTGGAGGCGTTCAACACTGTCTACGACCGATGGTTCGGCCAGCTCCGCTCGATAACGGCGCCGGTGGCCGGCAATCACGAGTGGTACACCGACGGGGCAGCCGGCTACTTCTCGTACTTCGGCACGCGAGCCGGAACTGCTGAGCAACCCTGGCGCTCCTTCAGCCCAGTCAACGGATGGCGCATCTACCTGCTCGACTCCAACTGTGAGAACGTCGGCGGGTGCGGTCCAGATTCGCCGCAGGGACGGTGGATGACGAGTGAGCTGAGCCGCTCGGACGAGCAATGCTCCATTGCTGCCTGGCACCACCCGCTGCACACCTCGGGTGGATACAACGGCGACCAGGCCACGATCGATCGCGCCAAGCCCTTGTGGGAGCTGGCTGATGCCGGTGGCGTAGACGTCGTCCTCAATGGTCACGACCACATCTACGAACGCTTTGCGCCCATCGACGACATGACTCAGTTCACCGTCGGCACCGGTGGCAAGGAGTTCTACGACATCGGCACCAAAGCAGACCGGAGCAGGTTCAGCGTGGACGACCGTGTCGGCGCTCTTCGCCTAACGCTCGCCAGCGACGGCACGTACGACTACGCATTCATCGATGCCAGCAACGACAAGGTCGTGGACGCCGGTAGCCAGACCTGCATGAACGGTCCGAGGACGCCCTAGTGGCACCGGGGTCTTTGCGCTGTTGACCTAGTACGCCAGCTCGGGCACGTCTCGGAAGTACTCCAACGACTCAGGGTTGGCGAGCGCCTCCTTGTTGCGCACCTCGCGTCCGTGAACAACGTCAGCAACGGCGAGCTCTGCGAGCTTGTTGCTGCGCGTCCTAGGAAGGTCGTCGACAGCGATGATCTTGGCCGGCACATGTCGCGGCGAGCAGTTCTCACGAAGGCCCCGCTTGATCGTTGCCATCAGCTCGCCATCGAGTGTGGCCCCGTCAGTCAGTCGCACGAAGAGCACGATGCGCGTGTCGTCATCCCACGACTGGCCAATCGCGAGCGCCTCCGTCACCTCGGGGAGCCGCTCCACCTGTCGGTAGATCTCCGCCGTTCCGATCCGGACCCCGCCAGCGTTGAGGGTGGCATCGGAGCGTCCGTGAATGACCAGGCCATCGTGCGACGTCCAGGACGCGAAGTCGCCATGCGCCCAGATTCCAGCGAACCGACCGAAGTAGGCATCGTGGTAACGCGCGCCATCTGGGTCATTCCAGAACCCGACGGGCATCGAGGGGAAGGGTGCAGTGCAGACGAGTTCACCGTGTGCACCGGGGGAGTCGCGCAGCGACTTCCCACTCTCGTCGTACACATCCACCGCCATGCCGAGCACCGGCCCCTGAATCTCGCCACGGTAGACCGGTCGAGTGGGGTCGCCAGCCACAAAGCAGCCGCAGATGTCGGTGCCGCCGGAAATGGAGGCCAGGTGCAGGTCGGCCTTGACCGACTCATAGACGTACTCGAAGCCCTCGTCCACCAACGGCGAGCCGGTGGACGCAATGGTGCGCAAGGTGTCGAGCCGGTGCGTCGCGCGCGGGGACACCCCCGCCTTTCGGGACGCGTCGATGTACTTGGCGGACGTGCCGAAGAAGGTGATGCCGAGCTCGTCGACGAGGTCCCAGAGTCGGTCAGGAGTGGGGTGGAAGGGGGAGCCGTCGTAGAGCACCAGTGATGCGCCGCAAGCGAGGGCGGAGACGAGCCAGTTCCACATCATCCATCCGCAGGTAGTGAAGTAGAAGATGACATCACCTGAGCCGATGTTGCACTGCAGTCGTTGCTCCACAGCATGCTTCAGCGCGAGGCCGGCGCCGCTGTGCACGATGCACTTCGGCGCTCCCGTCGTCCCTGAGCTGTAGAGGATGAAGCCTGGGGCGGCCACCGGTAGGCGAACCGGTTCTAGCCGGGGGAGCTCTGCTCCCTTGCGCACGGCGTCGGACCACAGCACGGCCCTTGGCAGCGGAGACAGGTCTGGTGTTGCCTCGAGCTCGCCGACAACGACAGTGACCTGGACGGTAGGAAGCGCGGCCGCTACTTCGGCCAGGCGTTCGAGGCGTGGCTGGTGCTTGCCTGCGTAGACGTATCCGTCGGTCCCGACCAACACCTTGGGCTCGACCTGGCCGAACCGGTCGAGGACGCCGGCAACGCCGAAGTCGGGTGATGTGGAGGTGAACACTCCACCGACCAGAGACGTGCCGAGCATTGCTACCAGCACCTCGGGGGTGTTCGGCAGCCATGCGGCGACGCGATCGCCAGGACCCACCCCGTTGGCGCGCAGGAAGGCCGCGAAGGAGTAGGCGTGGGCGGTGAGCTCGGCCCAGGAGAGGGTGCGCCGCAGGTCGTCCTCGCGGATGAAGGTGACAGCAGTGCTGTTGGGATCGGCTCCAGACCTGCCGGCTCCGGCGAGCAGGTTCTCGGCGTAGTTCACTGCGGCGTCAGGGAAAAAGCGAGTGTGCTCCATGTCGTCGCCGACCCGCGCTGGCTGCTCGCCCCGGTCACCAAGTATCCAGCGGCTGAAGACTGCATCCCAGAACGCACCGACCTGTGTCGTCGACCAGGAATGGAGTGCGGCCGTGTCCGGCAGCTCAACGCGATGCGCATCGGCGATCTCGCGGCGGAACGCGTCTACCTGAGTGCGCTGCTGCTGTTCGGGAGCTGGGATCCACAGTGGGGTATCGGTCACGCCCCCCATCTTGCCGAAAGGGGTCAGCCGAGGGGGCGCAAGGGGATCAGCAGGCTACGGATTACGGGCGGGTCGGGGAACCGCACCTCAGAGACCGACATCCGATCGGTGGGTGCGTCACCGTCCTCGTCGGGGCCGTCCACCCCGGCTGTCGTCATCCAGAAGTCGACCATCTCGGCGAAGTCCTTGGCGTGCCCGGGGTCGATCAGGTTGCGGGCACCAGAACGCGGGTCGACCCAGCCAATCGATCGTCCTGCCTCGTCCAAGATGTCAATCCGGTCTGCGGCTACCGACATGCTCGATCCCTTCCCCACCTTCAGTCCCCAAGCGTCCCCTTTCTGTTTCGGCTCCTGGGGCCGTGAGGTTGACCGAATCGAAGGGCTACCTCGACTGCCATCAGGGGCCCAGCTGTGACTGGGCCGATCGGGTGACGGATGCAAAGGCTCGCCCCCCGGTGAGCCGATCCCAGACCAGGGACTATCTGGGAGGTCACGTGTCAGCTCGTAAGAAGCCAGAGGTCGTCGAGGAGACGGCTGGGGGCGCTGTGCTCGCCGACTCCGTCGTCGAGCCCGCCATCGATCCCGAGCTGGACCGGGTGCCGGCGATCGCGCAGGAAGAGACAGACGTCGCCGATGACCCCGACTCCGGGGACGACGAGAACGCATCGGTGCCGGCCCAGCGCAAAGGTAAAGGCAAGCTCGTCACCGGTGCGGTTCTCGCGCTCGCCGTGGCGGCCGGTGCGGTTTGGGCGGCCGGTGCCCTTGGCGGCTCCGGTACTGCTGGTTTGCCCGAGAGCGTCTCGGACCCAGCGGTCGTCATCGCGGCCCTCGAGGACGGCGGAATCGAGTGCAGCGGCACAGCGATCTCTGGTGACGTCGCGACCTGCAACTCCACCATGGCAGTCAGGATCTTCGCGTCCCCTGATGAGGCTGAGAAGTGGGTGACGGTCCTCCTCAAGGACCCGCAGACCAGCTCGGCGATCGGATGGGTTCGGCATGGCAACGTGGTCGTTGCTGCCCCGCTCAACGGAGCGCCCGAAATATCAGCGGCTCTGGGTACTGGTTCACAGATCTACTGAGCCTCCGACTCAGCCCCGAGATCTCACGCTCGCCTCCCGCGTTCTGTCGGGGCTGGTCGGTAGCGTCAGTGCATGCGCCTTCTGCACACCTCTGACTGGCATCTGGGCCGCGGCCTTCATGGCGTCGACCTGCACGAGGCTCAGAAGAACGTTGTCAGCCAGGTCATCGACAGCGTTGGTCGCCATGCTGTCGACGCAGTGCTCATTGCCGGTGACGTCTACGACCGTGCGGTACCGCCCGTCGCGTCCGTACGTCTTTGGTCGCACGCGCTGAACGAGCTATCCACGCTCGTTCCGGTCATCGTCATCCCTGGCAACCATGACTCCGCGACGCGGCTAGGCGTTGGCTCTGACCTGTTCCGCGATGGCGTTCATGTGGTCACCGAGCTGAGCGCAGTCGGAACTCCCATCGAGCTGCACGACGACCACGGGCCCGTCTTGGTCTACCCGATTCCGTTCCTCGACCCCGACATCGCCCGACATGCGCTGAGCGACGACGGTGAACCATTGGATCGGTCGCACGATGCGGTAATGACAGCGGCCATGAACCGGGTCAGAGGCGACCTGGCCGTTCGTCGAGCCTCCGAGCCGGCGACGAGAGCGGTGGTGATGGCGCATTCGTTCGTCGTCCCGGCTGGCGCGCTGAGCACTGAGCGCAGTGACAGTGAGCGAGACATCCGCGTGGGTGGTGTCGACAGCGTCCCAAGTGCTGTCTTCGATGGGATCGACTACGTCGCCCTCGGGCACCTGCATGGTGCGCAACGCATCGATGGTGAACGCGTACGTTACGCCGGCTCCCCGATTCGCTACTCGTTCAGCGAGGTCAACCAGCAGAAGCAGTTGCTGGTGGTCGAGCTCGGGGCCAACGGGCTGCAGAGTGTCGAGTCGGTGCCGGTGGAGCAGCCGCGGTCCATGGCCACCATCAGCGGCACCCTCGACCAGTTGCTCACCTCCGATGAGTTCGAAGCTTCCACAGAGGCGTGGGTCCAGTTGACGGTTACCGATGCAGCTCGCCCAGCAGGTCTGGTGGCGAGGGTTCGCGACCGGTTCCCCGAGGCGCTGGTCATCCGCCATGTTCCGGCGAGCGGGCCACTGCTCGAGCGGGTCAGCGGTTCGTCGCAGGTGCCGGTCCGGCCGACCGAGGTGGCCGAAGCCTTCGTCCGCTATGTCACCGGTGGCGACATCACCGAGGCCGAGCTCGCGGCCTTCGAGAGCGCCTACGAGCAGGCGCTCTCCGAGGGGCGGAGTGTCTGATGCAGCTTCATCGACTTACCCTCTGCGCGATCGGCCCGTTCGCCGATCTCTGTCAGGTCGATGTCGAGCAGCTCGGCGCATCGGGGCTCTTCCTGCTCGAAGGACCGACCGGTGCTGGCAAGTCAACCCTTATCGACGCGATCGTGTTTGCGCTCTACGGAGACGTTGCCGGTCGTTCGTCCAGCGCTGACCGGATGCACTCCGATGTTGCCGACGCTGACGTCACGCCCTTCGTCGAGCTCGATTTCAGCACGGCGCATGGGATGTACCGAATCCGCCGGACGCC
Organism: Actinomycetes bacterium; assembly: GCA_031364455.1. Taxonomy (GTDB): domain Bacteria; phylum Actinomycetota; class Actinomycetes; order JAHEKZ01; family JAHEKZ01; genus JAHEKZ01. Next base: position 6,012 of record JANLWJ010000011.1, read on the forward strand.
CAAGCACGAACGTGCCAAGCGACGCGGCGAGGGCATGACGACCGAGAACGCATCGGGCAAGCTCTGGCGCCTTGCGTCACCTGGCGCAGCGTCCACCGACCTCGGAGAGCCGATCTCTACCCGGCTCGATGAGGTTGGCGCTGAGGTCACCCGAATTGTTGGGCTGACCCAGGAGCAGTTCGTGCAGACCGTCGTCCTCCCGCAGGGTGAGTTCGCCACCTTCCTGCGATCAGCCCCGGAGGTGCGACGTGAGCTTCTGCAACGTCTGTTCGGTACCGAGATCTACGACACGGTGCTCGATCAACTAGTCGACCTGCGGAAGGCGGCCAAGCAGTCCAGAACGGACGCAGCTGCGGCAGTTACTGGGTCGATCCGTGCCTACTGCGGTGCCGCCGGTCTCGACGAGGAGGCTGAGGCGTCACTGGTTGACAAGGACTCCGCGGCGCTGACCGAGGCCATCACCGATCAGGTCGGCCAGTTACGTCACGAGGTCGAGATAGCCTCTGCGGCTTCAGCGACTGCTACCGCCCGGGCCGAGCAGGCACGGAGGGTGGCTACGGAGTGTCAGGCGCGTGAGCGGGCCAGGCGGCGCGTCGTGGCGCTTCGCCAAGAGCTTGCTGGGCTCGACGCTCTGGCTGACGAGCGCGAAGCGCATCGGGCTCGGCTGCGGCGGGCAGCCGAAGCGCTCCGCCTGACGCCTCTCCTTGACGGGATGGTCGCCGCCGAACGCCGTCGTGACGAAGCCGCGGCGGTGCTGGCTGACGACAGGGCCAAGCTCGCCGATCCTCAGTCGGCGCCGGAAACTTGGCCGCAGCGCGAGCGGTCACTACGCGACCGGGCAGCTGAACTCGCTGCACTGAGCGAGCTCGAGCAGGTACTGGCCGTGCGTACCGACGAGCTGTCCGCCCTCGTCAAGGAGCGGGACGAGCTCGTGCGCCGGCGGCGTGAGGCGGACGAGGTCCTCGTCCTGGCCCCCGCTGCCATCGCGGAACTGCGCCAGCAACTGATGGCCTCGATGACACTTCGCGGTGACCGGGCGGGGGCACCTGACGAGCGTCGAGCCGCCGCAGCCGTTCTCGCAGCTGCCAGTGAGCTCGATTCCCTTCAGGCAAGAGCTACCGAGGTCGGTGCGGCACGAGAAGCGGCGCGCCAGCTGGCCCAGCAACGGTTGGCCGATGAGACCGAGATCCGCCAGCGCTTCCTCGACGGCATGGCCGGGTACATCGCCCTCGGGCTGGTCACCTCTGAGCCGTGCCCGGTCTGTGGATCCCTTGAGCACCCAAGGCCGGCGGCCCGCAAGCCTGGAGACGTCACCAAAGACGAAGTCGAGACGGCCGCCACTCGTCTAGCTGACGCGACGGCGGCACTTGAGGTCGCGTCGACCGAGGTCGGAGAGGTCGAGTCGGTGCTGGCCGAGCTACGCGGGCGTGCCGACGGAGTCTCGGTGGCCGATGCGCAGGTCCTTCTGGTCAACGCCGATCTCGCGGTGGCCGACCTCGACATCGCGACGCGCGATGTCGAGCGGATCGAGGCTGACATCGCTGCTCGCGAGACGGCGATCGCCGAGCACCGGACAGCAAGCGACGAGCTCACCCGTGAGTCAACCCGGCTCCAGGCGGAGGTGAAGTCGGCAGAGTCGGCGTTGGATACCGACCGACAGCGGATCACCGCAGCTCTGGAGGGTCATACCTCGATCGCTGACCGTATGGCTGCCCTCTCCGTAGATGCCGACAGACTTCACACGGCGGCTGAAGCTGCCCGAGTGGCAGACGTTGCCGTCGCTGACCTCGCAACTCGTGAGTCGGAGTGGACCAGTGCGCTGGCGTCCTCGCCGTTCGCTTCCCGCGGCGAGGTGAAGGCTGCTCGACTCGACGACGGCGAACGGTCGACCCTCACCGAGAGCCTCGAAGCAGCTGAGCGACGACGCACCGAGCTCGCCGGAGAGCTTTCAACTCCCGAGCTCGCCGACGTCGATGTCGATGAGGTGATCGATGTCGCTGGAGCCGATGCGGATGTGGCCAGGTCCGAGATTGCCCAACAGAGCGTGCAGGAGCAGGTCGCGCAGCTCCGCCAGCGGCTTGAGGGCAGCGAGTCGCGTGCTTCGGACATCGACGCAGCGGTCTCTGCCGAGCACAAGATCGAACGCGGGACGACATCGGTGATCCGGATGGCCGACCTGGTCAGCGGGTCCACCGCCGACAACGTCAGGTCGATGAGTCTTCCGACCTTTGTGCTACGCGAGCGATTCGCTGACGTCGTGGCCTCGGCCAACGACCGGCTCGCCACGATGAGCGATGGTCGCTATGCCCTTGAGCACGTGGAAGACCGCGAGGGCAACAGGCGATCCGGCCTCGGGTTGCGGGTGCGCGACACCCACACCGAGCAGCCGCGTGATCCCGGCACCCTCTCTGGTGGTGAGACGTTCTACTGCTCGCTGGCCATGGCGTTGGGGCTCGCCGACGTGGTGACGGCTGAGGCTGGAGGCGTCGATCTCGGCACTCTCTTCGTCGACGAGGGCTTTGGCTCGCTCGACCCCGACACCCTCGACAACGTGCTGTCGGTGCTGTCGGGGCTTGGAACCAGCGGACGCGTCGTTGGGATCGTCAGTCACGTCCCAGAGCTGAAGGAGCGGATTGCCGAGCGCATCACCGTGATTCCGAACCGGGATGGCACCAGCCGGTTAGTAGTCTCCGCGTGACGTTGCCCGACACGCCGCCCCCCAACCTTCGGGCAGCGGTCACCGCCGCTGAACGCGCTCAGATTGAGGCAATGCTGGGGCCGATCACCGACGATGTCGCGCTCCATGCGGTGCGCGACGGGCGGGGCAGGCAGTTCCAGCGGTTGGAGTTCCTTGGCGACTCGGTGCTCGATGTCATCCTCGTCGTTCATGAGTGGGCCGAGCCCGGATGCCCTGCGTGCGCAAAGAGGGAGGCATCGGCCGCCGCCAGTGACGTCCACCTGGCGCAGGCAGCTCGTCATTCCGGCCTCGGGGCTTGGCTGGAGTGGCGTGCGTCAGACGAGCGCATCGCCGACCTGGTCGAGACCTGTGTCGCTGCCTGCTGGGTGTCGGGCCGGTGGACGCAGGCTGCTCGGTTCGTCGCGGAGGTCGTGCACCCGATAGGCGAAGAGACGGTGCAAGCGTTGCTCTCCGGTGCTCGGGGGCTGGAGCCAGGGCGGATCGGGCGCCGCGCCGGGTCGACGGTGCTCGAGCTTGCGGCCGCCGATGGCGTGGTGCATCAGTATCCCGAGGCCGACGAAGGCGAGCTGTCGACCCGGCGCGCAGCGATCCATCGTGCGACAGCGATCGCGGTCATCGCAAGAGAGCGGGGCGTCGTGCAACGAGGGGACCCCGAGGCTGTCCTCAGTGCAGTGGAGGACCAGGTCGCCGAGGCATTGACGGCCGAGGGGGCCGATGGTGCGCTGCGCCTTGCGCAACACTTCGTCCCCGTTCGCAAGCAATAGGCCCGAGGCGGGCCCGAGATAGGCTCTGCGCTGTGTCTGACTACGTCTACCCGCCGGTCGTGGCCACCACCCTGACCGCCTTTAAGGCACTGGGTCTGAAGCTCCGGGTCGAGGGCGGCGAGCACATACCAACTTCTGGGTCTGCGGTAATTGCGTCCAACCACATCAGCCACCTTGACTTCATCTTTGTCGGTCTCGGAGCCCGTCAGTCGCGGCGCTACGTGCGCTTTATGGCCAAGGAGCCGATCTTCGCTCACCGGGTAGCTGGACCCTTGATGCGCGGCATGCATCACATCTCAGTCGACCGTGAGGCGGGCATGCAGAGCTTCCGGGATGCCCTTGCTGCCTTGAAAGCTGGCGAGGTGGTCGGTCTCTTCCCCGAGGCAACGATCAGCCGACCATTTGAGCCCAAGCAGTTCAAGACCGGGGCCGAGCGGCTTGCCAAGGCCACGAAGTCGCCGCTCATCCCAGTCGGGGTCTGGGGCAGCCAGCGGCTCTGGACCTACGACGAGCACTCCTCGCTCAAGCAGCGGGGCGTACCGGTCAGTGTCTATGTCGGGGAGCCGATCGAAGCAACCTTGACCGGCGACGCCGCAGCGACCGAACTGCGAGCACAGGTGATCGCTCTGGTGCGCCGGGCACAAGATGAGTACCCCGATGACGGCGCCGGGCAGTGGTGGCAGCCGGAGCGGCTCGGTGGAACCGCCCCGCTCCCCGCCGAGAACCCTTGAACGTGGTGGTTGCTGACTAGTTGGCGCCGCCCATGGGGCCGGCGTGCGCCGCCTCTTCCTTGGTCACCTTGTTGGCGAAGATGGTGATGATGAACGCGACAACGGCGAGCCAGGCTGAAACCTGGAAGGCGGCCGTCCAGCCGTCGACCTGAGCGGTGACTAGTTCTGGGGGAAGGCCAGCTCCTGGTGCGGGAGGGGTGCCCCCTCCCTTGACGAAGTCGGCGAACTGAGTGGCGAAGACCGTGACCGAGACCGTGGTGAGAGCCGCGAGACCGATCGACCCTCCGATCTGCTGGGTGGTGTTCAGCACACCGGACGCGATCCCGGCATCACTCTCATCGATCTGTGACACCGCTGCCAGAGTCAGCGGCATGAACGTGAAGCCAAGCCCCAGCGCGAAGACGACCATCGGGCCGAGCAGGCCACCGAGGTAGGTGGAGTCGGGTTGGATCTGCGCGAGCCACATCATGCCGATCGCAGTCATCGCGGTGCCGATCAGCGCGAACGGCTTTGCACCAAACCGGGTGATGAGCTGGGAGGCCGTGCCCGCCGAAATGATGATGCAAATGCTCACCGGGAGGAAGGCGAAACCTGCCTTGATGGGTGAGTATCCGAGAACCACCTGCACGAACTGGGTGAGGTAGAAGAACATCCCGAACATCGCAGCGCCAATAATCAGCATGATCCCGTAGGCACCGGCCCGGTTGCGGTTCTCAAAGATCCGAAGCGGCATCAGCGCGTGCGGACTGCGCGCCTCGAGGACGACGAACACCGCCAAGATGATGAGCGAGGTGACGATAATCGCGATGTTGGTGCCGTCGGTCCATGCCTCCTGCGCAGGATCGGCGATCCCAGCGGCGGCGTTCTTGCCAACGTCGGTGGCGACTCGGGTGAGGCCATACACCAGCATGGCGAGACCGGTGGTGGCAGCGATCGCACCCGGCAGGTCGAACTTGCCGGTGTGGCGTTCGGTCTCGGTGAGGGCTCGCGGGGCGACGAGCGCGATGAATATGCCGATGGGGACATTGACGAACATCACCCAGCGCCAGTCGAACTCGGTGAGGATCCCACCGAGGATCAGGCCGACGGCGGCACCGGCGCCGGACATGGCGGCGTAGACGCCCATGGCGCGGTTGCGCTCCTTGCCCTCGGGGAACTCGGTAGCGATGAGTGACAACGCTGTCGGAGCCGCGATCGCAGCCCCGAGACCTTGAATGGCACGGAAGACCAGCAGCGACATCTCACTCCAGGCGAACCCACCGCCGAGAGAGCCGAGGGTGAAGAGCAGGATGCCGAAGATGAAGACGCGGCGACGGCCGAGGATGTCACCGGCTCGTCCCCCGAGCAGAAGGAATCCACCGAAGGCCAGCGTGTAGGCAGTCAGCACCCACTGGAGATTGGCCTGGGAGAACCCGAGGTCATCTTGGATGCTCGGCAGCGCGATGTTCACGATGGTGGCGTCGAGCACCACCATCAGCTGCGCGGTGCAGATCACGATGAGCGCGAGGACCAAGCTCTTCGGCCGGTGCGCATGCTCGTCGGTTTCGCTGATCTTGTCGGAGGTCGACATGTATCTCCTCAGGGCGGGGTGGGGGAGCGGTTGGGATCTAGGGATGGGCAGGGACAGGGACAGAGGCGATGGCGGTCAGCAGCGGCAGCCACACCTCGTCAACGATTCGGGTGAGGTACTCCTCGTCGACCGGGTGTGGTGTGAGCAGGTGTCGGAAGATCAACATGGCTGGTGCGGCGTCCACGAGAAACTGAATATCAGTTGCCTCTGACACCTCGCCGCGAGACTGTGCCCGCCGCATGAGTTCGAGCGCTGCCGAGCGCTTGGCATCGACCACCTGCTCGTAGAACGCGGTCGCGAGCTCGGCATCGGATCCGCAAGCGGAGACCATTCCGCGCATGACGCAGAGCTGGTCTTCGGCCGAGTGCGGCTGGGTGCCCTTGAGCAGCGCGAGGAGGTCGTCGCGCAGCCGTCCGGTGTCTGGCAGGACTTCGGTGGCGTCCCCGCGCATGTGCCGGATGGCCGCCACGACTAGCTCGGCCTTGTTTGGCCAGTGGCGATAGAGCGTCGCTTTGCTGGCGCCGGCTCGCTTGGCGACGGCGTCCATGGTCATCCGGTCGTAGCCGGACTCCTGGAGCTCGCCGAGGGTGGCATCGAGGATCTCGGTATGCCTCACGACATCTGATCGACGCAGGCGTGCGACGACGGCCTTGGGTGTCATCGGCACCTCCTGGTGAGCTCGGCAGCTGGCAGCTCTGTCGAAACGAAACCGTTTCGTTTCGAGTGAAGGTAGCCGAGGTGGCCGAACTCGTCAAACCGGGTCCCGCGATCGGCGCGGCGCTGGTTGACTGGCGCCCATGTCACACGCAGATCTGATCTTTGTCGGAGGACGCATCTTCACCGGTCATGGGCGACCGGCCGAGCCAGGAGCGGTCGCGGTGGCCGGTGGGCGCATCGTCGCTGTCGGGTCCGACGCCGACGCGCAGGCGCTGGCGGGACCATCCACCGAAGTGATCGACATCGGTGGGGGGCTGCTGACGCCGGGCTTTCAGGACGCCCACGTGCACCCGGTTTACGGCGGTACGCAGATGTCGCAGTGCGATCTGCACCACATCGTGACCTCCGATGAGAGCGTGGCGGCGGTTGCCGCGTACGCGGCGGCCAATCCCGAGCTGCCGTGGATCCTGGGTGGCGGGTGGTCGATGGAGGCATTCCCGGGCGGCACTCCCACCAAGGAGCTGCTCGATGCCGTCCTGCCCGACCGGCCCGTCTTCCTGCCGAACCGCGACGGGCACAGCGGGTGGGTGAACTCTCCGGCACTCGAAGCGGCTGGTATCACCAGCGACACCGCCGATCCTGATGATGGTCGCATCGAGCGCGACGCCGACGGCGAGCCGACCGGGTGCCTGCAGGAAGGCGCGATGTCACTGGTGAGTCGCCTCGTGCCGCCCCCGACCGATGCCGACTACGACCGCGCGCTTGATGTGGCGCAGGGCTACCTGTTCTCGCTCGGCATCACCGGCTGGCAGGATGCCATCGTCGGCGAGGTCAATGGCCGCCCCGACAACCTGCAGGCTTACATGCGCGGTGACGCTGACGGCCGCCTCAAGGCTCGAGTCGTGGGAGCACTGTGGTGGGACCGGGGGCGTGGTTTGGAGCAGGTACCCGAGCACGTTGCCCGCCGAGAGGAGGGTGCAGGCAACAGGTTCCGTGCAACGAGTATCAAGATCATGCAGGACGGCGTCGCCGAGAACTTCACCGGAGCCATGACGTCTCCGTACCTGGACGCCTGCGGCTGTCAGACGGCGAACGCCGGCCTCTCCTTTGTCGACCCCGCTGTGCTGCGTGAAGCCGTCGTCGCTCTGGACGGCGAGGGCTTCCAGGTGCACTTCCACGTCATCGGTGACCGGGCGGCGCGCGAGGCGCTCGACAGCATCGAGGCGGCGCGGTTGGCCAACGGCATGAACGACCTGCGTCACCATCTCGCCCACATCCAGGTGATCCATCCCGACGACATCCCTCGCTTTGCGGCTCTCGGTGTCGGAGCCAACATGCAACCGCTGTGGGCATGCCACGAGCCGCAGATGGACGAGCTGACGATTCCCTACCTCGGTGAGCCGCGGTGGCGGTGGCAGTACCCGTTTGGTGATCTCGAACGAGCGGGTGCACGGCTGGTCGGCGGCAGTGACTGGTCGGTCAGTAGTCCCGACGTGATGTGGGGCACGCATGTCGCCGTCACGCGTATGCCGCCACCGGACGGCGACGACCATGGCAGCAAGGAGGCTTTCCTGCCTGAGCAGGCCCTGTCGCTGGAGTCGGCGCTCACCGCCTACACGCAGGGGTCGGCGTGGGTGAACCATCTTGACGACGTCACGGGCACCCTGGAGGTCGGCAAGTACGCCGACCTCGCGCTGCTCGATCGTGACCCTTTCGCCGTCGACCCAATGGAGATCGGCACCATCGAGGTGTCGCAGACCTTCATCGAGGGCGAACGCGTCTTCGCCAAGTAGCTCTCAACTCTCCTCGAGGAGGTTGAGCAGCCAGCGCGCGCCTCGGACTGCTGCCCCGCCTTCTGTCGCAGCAGTCACGCGGTCACGCAGCTCGCGGTCGCTGGTCACGACAACAGGCTGAGAGCCGGTTCCGGAAAGCTGCTCCGTTGTGGCCACCACCGCGTCGTCACCGGAGGCCGCAGCGGTCACGGTCGTGATCGACTGCGGGGCCGTGGCAGTGCGCGCCTGCCCTTCGATGATCAAGTGAATCCCACAGACGACCCCCGTCGTCGTCTCGCCGCTCAGGGTGGTCGCTATCAACGACTCAAGCTGTGCGGCCAGCCGCGCGGTGGCTGCTGCTCGGTCTTTCCACCAGCCATTCGGTCTCGAGCCGACGACATTGGCGGCATCGACGACGAGGACAAGCGGGCGTAGCTGAACCGCAGGCCAGGTATGCCCGAACCCGGGGTGGAGCGGAAGATCGGCAACTTGGTCGGTCGCCACCCACTCGAGCGCGGCCGACTCCTCGTTCGGGACGGTCTCGAGCTGGGTCAGGCAGTCTGCGTAGACGGTGGTGTAGCTCCATCCGCCATGGTCGTCCACGATGGTGTGGCGGAGCCGCACCTTCGTTCCGTCCAGCGCCGTCTCCTCAACGGCCTCGCGCAGGGCAGCCTCTTCGACACTCTCGTGGCTGTCCCGGGCCCCGCCAGGCAGGCCCCACGTACCGCCGTGGTGGCACCACTCGGCGCGGTGCTGCAGCAGGACGCGCAAGGTGCCGTCGGCGTCCACGGTGTGCAGTACCAGCCCCGCTGCTCCGTGCAACCCCCAATGACGGTGTCCGAGCTCACACTCGACCCAGCCGTTTCCGTCGCGCTCCATGGCACCTGGCTATCACGGGTTTGTCGTTCGAACCATGTGAGGCGCGCTGCTGGCTACGTCAGGCTCCACCAGAGCGTGGTGCCGAGCACTGGTTCCTGTGCTCTGGTGGCGAGGTAGAGCGCAGTGGCCACCTCGTCCCCCTGCTCGTCGGGTACCCACATCCCTGGGTGCCCTGACAGTGCAATTGACACTATGAGCAATGTACCCACCAACCGGCCAAGCCGGCGTTGTTGGCGGAGGCCACAAACGAACTCGGTGGGGCGGTCGGGTCATCCTTCCTGACGTACCTCACCAACGATGTTGCCCAATGGGGGTTGATTGATAAGGCCGCGGAACGTCCGTTTTTGATTCGGCGAGCAAGTAATCTTGGCTTGCCGAATCCATCGCAGGGGGTCTGCTCGGAACGGGTGGCCCTCACAAAGACTTAGCCGGCCGTAACCGCTACGGCTACATAACACTCATGGTTGTTCTCCCGAGAGTCGAGTGGGACTATGACCAACATGCAACAGCCTTTCGCGGACCTTGAGGCATCGGTGCTGCAATCGATGGTTGATGGGGACTTTGAAACCGTGTCGGGCCTGCTCAGTGAGGATTTTGTCATCACGACCGCCGGCTGGTTATCCGAGCCTGCCAG
>JANLWJ010000018.1:0-15122 GCA_031364455.1 Actinomycetes bacterium
TGACCGGCGCTGTCACCCGCTAGCAGAACGTAAGGTGTAGTCCATGTGTGGAATCGTCGGATACGTCGGGCAGCAGAACGCCGTTGACGTCGTGATCGAGGGGCTCCGCCGGTTGGAGTACCGCGGCTACGACAGTGCCGGTGTCGCGGTGGTCGCGGCCGACGAGGTCCAGGTGCGCAGACGCGCTGGCAAGCTTGCCAACCTCGAGAAGTTGTTGGCCGAGCAGCCGCTACCGGCGACGACCTTCGGTATGGGGCACACGCGGTGGGCCACCCACGGGGCACCGACCGACCGGAATGCTCATCCGCACCTCGACGAGCTCGCCAAGGTCGCAGTCGTTCACAACGGCATCATCGAGAACTTCGCAGCGCTCCGTACCGAGCTCACCGAGGCTGGGGTGACGCTGGCGTCCGACACCGACACCGAGGTTGTCTCACACCTGCTAGCGCGGGCTTTTGATGGCGATCTCGCGGAGGCGATGCGCGCGGTCTGCCGTCGGCTGGAGGGAGCCTTCACCTTGGTTGCCGTGCATGCCGACCAAGCCGACGTTGTCGTGGGCGCTCGACGCAACTCCCCGCTGGTAGTTGGGCGGGGAGACGGCGAGAACTTTCTCGGAAGCGATGTCTCGGCATTCATTGCGCACACTCGCCATGCCGTTGAGCTTGGACAGGACCAGGTCGTCGAGATCCGCGCTGATGACATCACAGTGACCACCTTCGACGGCCAGCCGGCTGAGGTTCGGGAGTACGAGGTCGACTGGGATGCCTCTGCTGCCGAAAAGGGCGGCTACGACTACTTCATGCTCAAGGAGATCTACGAGCAGCCCAAGGCGGTTGCCGACACCCTGCTGGGAAGGATCGATGACGACGGGCACCTGCAGCTCGATGAGATGCGGCTGTCAGACGACGATCTGCGCGAGATCGACAAGATCGTGATCATCGGCTGCGGTACCGCCTACCACTCCGGCTTGATTGCCAAGTACTCGATCGAACACTGGACGCGGGTGCCTGTCGAGGTCGAAGTGGCTTCGGAGTTCCGCTACCGAGACCCGATTCTCAGCAGCCGGACACTGGTCATCGCCATCTCACAGTCGGGCGAGACGATGGACACGTTGATGGCTATCCGCCACGCCCGCGAACAGGGTTCGCGGGTGCTGGCAATCTGCAATGTGAACGGCTCGACGATTCCGCGTGAGTCCGATGCAGTCGTCTACACCTATGCCGGGCCAGAGATCGCCGTCGCCTCGACTAAGGCGTTCCTCACCCAGATCGTCGCGGTGAACCTGGTCGCGCTCTACCTCGCTCAGGTTCGCGGTAACAAGTGGGGCGACGAGATCGTCCGACACGTCGCAGAGCTTGCCACGATGCCCGAAGCCGTCGACCGCGTCCTCGACACCGTCGAGCCGATGCGTGTGCTCGCTCGTGAGCTGGTCGACGCAAAGGCCGTCCTGTTCCTCGGACGTCATGTCGGCTACCCGGTGGCCCTCGAAGGAGCGCTCAAGCTCAAAGAGCTGGCCTACATGCACGCTGAGGGCTTCCCCGCCGGCGAGCTCAAGCACGGACCGATCGCGCTGATCGAGCAGGATCTTCCCGTCGTCGTCGTCGTGCCACCGCGGAGCCGCAAGGTGCTTCACGACAAGATCGTCAGCAACATTCAGGAGATCCGGGCCAGGGGAGCGCGCACGATCGTGATCGCCGAGGAGGGTGACGACACGGTGTCGCCCTACGCCGACACCCTCATCCGGGTGCCGGCCGTGCCGACTTTGCTGCAGCCGATCGTTGCCACCGTTCCACTCCAGGTGTTTGCCTGCGAGCTGGCCAGCGCCAAGGGCTACGACGTCGACCAGCCGCGCAACCTGGCCAAGTCCGTCACGGTGGAGTAGCAGTCTCAAGAAGTGACAGACTGACGCTGTGATCGTTGGTATCGGGATAGACGTCGTAGACGTGGAGCGCTTCGGGCAGACGCTCGAGCGCACGCCAGCCCTGCGCGACCGGCTCTTTACCCCCGCAGAGGCTGCGCTGCCCTTGGCCTCTCTAGCGGCCCGCTTCGCAGCCAAGGAGGCCCTCGCAAAGGCGCTCGGAGCCCCAGCCGGACTGCAGTGGCACGACTGCGAGATCGTCAAGGATCCCGACGGCCGCCCAGCGTTCGAGCTGCGTGGCACGGTGCATACCCGAGCCATTGCGCTGAGAGCGCACACCATTCATCTGTCGCTCAGCCACGATGCTGGCATCGCCTCGGCGATGGTCGTGGCCGAGGCATAGCGAGGGAGCGCCATGCACGCTGTGCACACGGTCGAGGAGGTGCGGGCCGCCGAGGAGTCGGTTCTTGCGCGCACCGGCGATGGCGCGCTGATGTTGCGGGCTGCCACGGGTCTGGCGCGCACCTGCGCTCAGGTGCTCTCGACGCATCGCGGCGGTGTGTACGGCGCGCAGGTCGTGGTTCTTGCCGGCACCGGAAACAACGGGGGAGATGCGCTCTTTGCCGGCGCAGCATTGGCCAAGCGGGGCGCCCAGGTGGTCGTCGTTCCCACAGGCTCGCGCATGCACGAGGCCGGTACGAACGTGGTGCTCCAGGCCGGAGGTCGAGTCATTGAACTGGCTGACGCCGCGGGTGCCATCGAAGGCGCAGACCTCGTGGTCGATGGGATCTTGGGGATCGGTGGGAAGGGTGGTCTTCGCGAACCGGCGGCAACTCTCGCTGAGGTCGCGACGTCCAGCGACGCCATCGTCCTTGCTGTCGACCTGCCGTCCGGCGTCGATGCTGACACCGGTACCGCCGATGACGGCGCGATATGGGCAGACGTCACGGTGACCTTTGGCCTCATGAAGCCGGGGCTCCTCCTCGCGCCTGGGTCGATGCACGTGGGACTACTGGAGCTCGTCGACATCGGCCTCAGTGACGACGCGGTTGTGCCGTCGATCGCTTGCCTTGACGCGACTGATGTCGCAGCGATCCTGCCCCGCCCTGGCCCTCTCGACCACAAGTACAGCCAGGGGGTCACCGGAGTCGTTGCCGGCTCCGATCGTTACCCCGGTGCCGCAGTGCTCGCCGTCTCCGGCGCGCTTCACACCAAGGCCGGACTGACCCGATACGTCGGTAGGGCGGCTCCTGACGTAGTACGCGCTTGGCCGTCGGCCATAGTCTCCACGGGGTCGATCGCCGACGCCGGTCGCGTTCAGGCCTGGGGGGTCGGCCCAGGCCTAGGTGTCGATGACCGTGCCCGGCAGCAGCTCATGGAGGTTCTGGCCGAGCCGGTGCCTGTCGTGTTCGACGCGGACGCCCTGACGCTTCTGGCGGCGTCGCCAGAGCTCATGCATTCACGCACAGCGCCGACGATCCTCACGCCGCATGCACGCGAGTTCGCCCGGCTCGCCCCCGATCTGGATGTGGCCAGCGATCCGATCACAGCAGTGCGAACCCTCGCTGCACGTTTGCACTGCACGGTGCTGCTCAAAGGTGCCACGACGGTGGTAGCCGATGCTGATGGACAGGTACGACTCAATCTCACCGGGACCCCTTGGCTCGCGGCAGGCGGCACCGGCGACGTGTTGACGGGGATGATCGCCGCACTGCTGGCTGGAGGTGTCCCATCGTTGGATGCGGCATCTGGGGCAGCCTTCCTGCATGGGCTCGCGGGCCGACTGGCCTCCCGCGATGCCCCGACGACCTCGTCGGCGGTGGCCGAGGCGCTACCCGACGCGATCAGGGCGCTCACGCGGCCTTGACCGAACGAAGTGCGCCTCGGTGGGAGGATGACAGGGTGTCCGGCCACCTCCGCGAGCTGATCGTCGATCTTGACGCGATCGCCTCCAACACCCAGGTCCTTGCGACCCGTTCGGGGTCGGCCGGGGTGATGGCCGTGGTCAAGGCCGATGCATACGGTCACGGGCTGGTGCCATCGGCGAAGGCGGCCATCGCCGGCGGGGCGCAGTGGCTCGGGGTAGCGCTGCTCGACGAAGCGCTGGCGTTGCGCGCTGGTGGCGTCGAGGACCCGGTACTGGCGTGGCTGGTCGGGCCTGGTGAACCGTGGGCAGAGGCGCTCACACGGGGCATTGACCTCTCGGTGTCTGACGTGTGGGTGCTCGATGAGATCGCCGCTGCCGCCCGAGAGGTTGGACGCGTGGCCCGCGTCCACCTCAAGGTCGACTCCGGCTTGGGACGCTCGGGGGCCCCGGTCGGTGACTGGCCGACGCTCGTCGAGGCGGCGCGCAAGGCCGAGCTCGACGGCATCATCGTCGTAGTGGGTGTGTGGTCACACCTGGCGTACGCCGATGCACCGGGGCACCCCACGATCGACCGCCAGCTCGAGGTGTTTCGCGCCGCGGTGAACATCGCCGAGCGAGCCGGTCTGCAACCTGAGGTCCGCCACCTCGCCAACTCTGCAGCGACACTGACCCGGCCAGACACTCACTTCGACCTGACCCGCCCCGGGCTGGCGGTCTATGGGCTCTCACCGCTGCGGGACGCGCCGGCTGCATCGTTGGGGCTGCTTCCTGCGATGTCACTTCAGGCACGGCTGACGTTGGTCAAGCGGGTACCGGCTGGACACGGTGTCTCGTACATGCACCGCTACGTCACCAACCGCGAGACCACCCTCGGACTAGTCCCGCTGGGATACGCGGACGGCGTCCCGCGGGATGCCACTAACGTCGGGCCGGTACAGGTCGGCGGCCGGCGGCGCACGATTGCGGGCGTGGTCTGCATGGACCAGTTCGTCGTCGATCTCGGCGACGACCCGGTTTCCGCCGGCGACGTCGTCTGGCTCTTCGGTCCTGGGGTCGCGGGCGAACCGACGGCTCAGGACTGGGCGGACGCCACAGGAACCATCTCGTACGAGATTGTCACGCGGATGGGCCCGCGTATTCGGCGACGGTACATCGGGGGCTCGGCGTCGTGAACCCCGCTCGTCGCGCGGGTTTGGCCGGTGCCGCGCTCGTCGCAGCGGCAGTCGGGGCGGCGGCTGGAATCGCCGCTGAGCGCGTTGTCGTCGGACGGCCGCTGCGTCGCGGTGAGACGCCAGGTGGGCGGCTAGGCCTCGGCCAGTTGAGAGGCGTGCCGCAGATCGTGCCGCTCGACGACGGTGTTGAGCTGCACGTCGAGGTCGACGAGCCGCACCCAACCGCGCAGTGGCGTGGGTTGACGGTGGTGTTCGTCCATGGCTACGCATTGAACCTGGACTGTTTCCACTACCAGCGACTGGCGCTCCGTGGCACCGTGCGGCTGGTCTTCTACGACCAGCGTTCGCACGGCCGTTCCGGCCGCGGGACGCCGGAGACCTCGACGATGGACCAGCTCGCTGCTGACCTCGAGGCCGTTCTGTCCGCTGTTGCCCCCACTGGACCTGTGGTTCTGGTCGGGCACTCGATGGGCGGCATGACGATCCTCGAGCTCGCGCACCGTTCACCGCACCTGTTCGGTGACCGCGTTCACGGAGTCGCGCTGATGTCCACGTCGGCCGGAGAGATGTCGGACGTCACGCTGGGTCTGCCGTCCTTCGCCGCTCGCAGTCTCCGGATCCTCGCACCGTCGGTGATCCAGCTAGGGCGCCGCACCACGCAGCTGTTGGAGCGCAGTCGTCACCTCAGCAGCGACCTTGCGGTCCTGGTGACCAAGGTCTACGCCTTTGCCGACGAGGTTCCGGTCGAGCTGGTGGACTTCAGCTTGGAGATGATCAATGCAACCCCGATCGACGTCCTAGCCGAGTTTCTCCCTGCCCTCGGCGACCACGATGTATTCGACGCCCTCGACGTCCTCAACGGCACCGAGACGCTCGTGCTCGTGGGTGCCCAAGATCTCCTGACGCCGGCCGCGCACAGTCGGATGCTCGTGAAAGGAATCCCAGGGGCTGAGCTCGAGGTGCTCGACCCCGGAGGTCACCTGGTGATGCTGGAGCGCCCTGACGACGTCAATGGGCACCTGATCGACCTGCTTGAGCGAGTGGCTCGCGGCCTGGATGAGTGACGGTGGCTCCCTCGACTTCGTCCGTGGTCCCAGACGCTGACGCCATGCGCACATTGGCGGCCGATGTGGCGCAAGTCTGCCGCGCCGGGGACGTCGTTGTCCTGAGCGGCCCGCTGGGTGCGGGCAAGACCACCTTCGCTCAGGGGTTCGCGGCCGGCCTGCGGGTCTCTGGTGTCGTCACGTCACCGACGTTCGTCATCGCGCGCATCCATCAATCGACGGTTGGTGGCCCTGACCTCGTCCATGTCGACGCCTACCGCCTTGGTGGGCTGGCTGAGCTCGATGACCTCGACCTCGACGCATCGCTGGCCGAGTCGGTGACAGTCGTCGAGTGGGGTGAGGGGCTGGCCGAGACCTTGGCAGCAGAGGTCGTGACGGTGCGGATCGAGCGAGACGGCGATGGCCCGGACATGGGCGACGCTTCGTCGGACGCACGGCGGGTCACAGTGACCTGGCCATCCGGCCGGGGTGGGTAGGGTCGCAGCGTGCTGTTGCTGGGGCTGGACACCGCCACGGCGGTGACCACTGTCGCGTTGGTGCAGTGGGCGTCCGGCGCAGACATCCAGGTGCTTGGGGAGCTCAGCCACGTTGACCCACGCCGGCACGGTGAGGTATTGCCGGTGCAGATCGACCAGGTGCTGAGCGGGGCCGGAGTCAGGCCGGCAGATCTGGACGCGGTTGCGGTCGGCATCGGGCCGGGCGCCTTCACCGGGCTCCGTGTGGGTCTGGCGACGGCCCAAACCCTGGGGCAGGCCCTGCGGGTACCCGTCCACGGAATGAGCACACTGGACGTCCTGGCCTTCGCAACGGGCCGCGACGAGCCGTTCGCCGTTGTCACCGACGCGCGGCGTCGTGAGTTCTTCTGGGCGACCTACTCCCGACACGATGCCCGCGCAACAACTCGCACCGTCGGCACTCCGGCTGCCGCTCGCGAAGCGCTCGCAGGTATGACGGTCATCTGTCCGCCTGGCACACCGGCGATCGAAGGTCTCCGACTTCTTGAAGAGGAGGTACCAAGCGCTTCGGCGCTGTGTCGACTGGTGCTGGCTCGGCTCGAGCGGGGTGAACCACCTGATGCTCCGGTTCCGCTCTACCTACGACGCCCCGATGTGACGCCGTCTTCTGGCCCCAAGTCGGTGCTGGCATGAGCGCGACGTGACAGCGACAGACACAGCAACGGCGACGGACGTGGTCGTGCGTCAGATGCGCTGGTGGGACATCGAACACGTGCACGTGCTGGAGGAGCAGGCATTTCCAGAGACGTCTTGGTCGGCTGAGACGTTCTGGTCTGAGCTTGCGGGAGTCTCCGCCGCGCGGCACTACGTGGTGGCTGAGATCGACCACCACGTAGTGGGATACGCAGGGCTGATGACGTTTGGTGCTGAGGCAGACATCCAGACACTGGCCGTGGCTGCGGAGATCCATCGTCAAGGAGTGGGGTCCCGGCTGCTCGACGTCCTTTTGGCCGAGGCGCAGCGCCGCGGCTGCTCCCGCGTCACCCTCGAGGTCTCTGCAGCGAGCGAGCCAGCGCAACGCCTCTACCTGCGTCGCGGTTTTGAGGTGATCGCCCGCCGATCGGGCTACTACGGTCCTGGTGCTGATGCCCTGATCATGCGGCTGCGGCGATCGGATGAGCGGGAAGAGTCAGCGCCGTGAGCGGCGGGCCCCTCGTGCTCGGCATCGAGACCTCGTGCGACGAGACAGGCGTAGGCATCGTGCGGGGCACGACGCTTCTGGCGGACGCCGTCGCAAGCAGCGTCGATGAACATGCCAGGTTCGGCGGTGTCGTTCCAGAGGTGGCAAGTCGGGCGCACCTGGAAGCCATGCCAGCCACGATCTCGCTCGCGTTGGATGAGGCCGGGGTGGCACTTTCAGATGTCGATGCCATAGCTGTCACGGTTGGCCCTGGGCTCGTCGGCGCCCTGCTAGTGGGCACGGCGACCGCCCAGGCGCTTGCGCTGGCGGCGGGCAAGCCGCTCTACGGCGTCAACCACCTGGCCGCGCACGTTGCCGTCGACCGCCTCGAGCATGGCCCGCTACCGCAGCCTGCCATCGCCCTTCTGGTCAGCGGCGGACACTCGTCACTGCTGCGCGTCGACGACGTGACCGCTGATGTGACGGCGCTAGGAGCCACGATCGATGACGCGGCCGGAGAGGCCTTCGACAAGGTGGGTCGCTTGCTGGGACTGCCCTTTCCTGGAGGCCCGCAGATCGATCGACTGGCAGCTGATGGCGACCCCAGAGCCATCGACTTCCCGCGCGGGCTGACCGGACAGCGGGACTCAGAGCGGCACCGGTTCGACTTCTCGTTTTCCGGTCTGAAGACTGCGGTGGCTCGTTGGGTCGAGCTCCGACAGCGGGAGGGCGAACCGATCCACCTGCCCGATGTCGCTGCCGCCTTCCAGGAGGCAGTTGTAGATGTGCTCAGCCGAAAGGCGGTGGATGCCTGTCGTCAGCAAGGAGTTGAGCACCTGCTGCTCGGCGGTGGCGTCGCCGCGAACTCAAGGCTGCGTGCCGTCTTGGAGCAGCGATGTGCAGCGGCCGGCGTCGGCCTCCGGGTGCCACGCCCCGGGCTCTGCACCGACAACGGCGCGATGGTGGCTGCCTTGGGTGCTGCTCTGGTCGAGTCCGGGCGACCGGCGTCCGCATTGGGCCTTCCGGTGGACTCCGCTCTGCCGGTCGAGGAAGTCAGCGTGGCCTGAGGCCTCGCGGCAGCGATTCACCGGTCGGTGAATGTTGGTCGTTTCCCGTCGGTGATGTGAACGCTGGATCAGGATGGGTTGACACTCGGCGTAGGGGCCTGCGGCGTCGAGGGGGACCATGACGGGGGAACGGCTGGTTGACCGGCGCACGGTGCTCGACCCCCACGTGACGAGTCGGACCTTCACCGACGCTGACATGGTCGACGGAGTGCTGTCAGTCAAGGTGAGCTCTGCCGTCTCCCAATTCCGCCGCGTCGTTCTGCGGGACGCCGACGGTGTCGTCCACGCCTACTCCAACCCCCTGTGGCTGCTGCGTTCTGCCCCAGTTGCGGCTGTGCCGGACTCCCGGTGGGTAGCACCTCCGCCACCGAACGAACGCCACGGCTGACCCGGCGTTCGGCGCTCACCGCGGATCGGGGATGATGGTCCGGTGATTGTGAGAATGTGGGAGACCCCCGTGAAGTCAGGGCAGATCGACGCCCTGATCGAGTACGTCAAAGCCGAGGTGTGGCCCGGCGTAACCGCAGCCAAGGGATTCGTCGGGGGTGAGGTGCTGCGCTCGTTCGGGGAAGGCGGCGACCGGCTCCTGCTCGTCACGCGTTGGGATGGGACCGAGGCGCTCGCAGGCTTCCTCGGACCGGACTGGCAGGCGCATCAGATGACGCCGGTGTCGGCTGAAGAGCCGTTGCTCGCCGGGTCACCGTTCGTCGACCATTGGGACCTCGTCGCGACTTTCGAGGCGCGCGCCTAGTAAGCCTGCTCCACCGGTCGGCAGACCATCACCATCGGGTCGTCCCCGATGCGGGTAAGGACAAGCGTTCGATCTCCAGGCGCAGAGCGGTCCAGTCGTAGTGATCGATGTAGCTCGTCCACGTCGATCGCCGATCCTCGTTTCTTGATCACCACATGACCAACGCCGAGATCGCGTAGGTAGCTGCGGAGCCGAATGAGAGAGAACGGCATCACGTCGACGACGCGGTAGCTCGAGAGGAAGGGCGACGTCACGTTTCGGTCGGTGCTGACGTAGGCGATGTGTTGGTCGATCAGCCAGCCGTCCACCTGGGTGACGACAGCGGCCACCAACCCGGCGCGGATCACTGCGCCATCTGGTTCGTGTAGGTACTTCCCGACCGGCCTGACGGGAGGCGGAAGAACTGCCAGGTCGGCGTCGGTCAGGCGGGCTCCGGTCGGAAGCAGCGTCGCGCTCCTGGTGATCCCTGCGTCCCGAAGACCCCCGCGGTAGAGCGTGGCTTCCACGACATCGCCACCGTCTGAGACGACGGCGAACTCCGTTCCAGATGGCACGCGATCGTGGTCCAGACCTGGAGCGACTTTCACGCCGAGGTTCGACACCGGCAGGTCGAGCACCCACGACAGCTTCGGCGACCACGATTCCGGACGCAGCAGTCGGCGTCCGTCTCGACGCCGAGCCGGGTCGGCGAATGCCGCGTCATACCGCGACCAGATCTCGCGGGGCAGTGCGGTCACATCGGCTGATGTCACGGTGATCTGCCCGCCGCGTCCCGTGGCGCCGGCGTTGGCCGCCGCGACCTCGGCGGCCAGGGGGTCCTGGTCGTAGGCGTCGACCCCGAGCCCGACATCGGCGAGAGCGAGTGCATCAAGGCCCACCCCGCAGCCGAGGTCGGCGACGGTGTTAGCGGTGCCCAGACGCCGGTAGCGCTCAGCACGGAGCGCGGCAACCGCTGGCCGAGTCGCCTGCTCGGCACCATCGGGCGTCAGTAGGAGCCGGGGGAGCAGGGCGGCCCCAGCCGACCCCCACCGTCGCGCTGCCCTGGTGCGCAGCCGGCTTTGGGTCAGGGCGGCTGCCACGAGGTCTGGGGCGTTGCCGGCGCTGCGCAGCCGTTCGCCGATGGAGAGGGCAGTGCGTTCGTCATAGGGCGGAAGGTCGGCCAACAGCCGGCGTCCTTGCGGGCTGGCCAGCAGCGCGACGTCAGCGAGTTCCACGCACCCCTCACTCTCCGCCGGGCAACTGCTGGCACTCGGGTTGACGGAGTGCTAACCGCTGGCTAAGTTGGGTATTGGCACTCTCACCCTGAGTGTGCCAGCCCGTCCCTCGTGGACGAGCACGCGCCGCCCGTCCGACCCCGCGACGGCGGAAGGTCGGCGCAGTCCCATTTGTTTCGTTTAGCCGCAAGGCGGAGGTCATCTCAGTGTCGGTTTCCATCAAGCCGCTCGAGGACCGCATTCTCGTCCAGGCCCTCGAGGCCGAGCAGACCACGGCGTCAGGTCTCGTCATTCCGGACACCGCCAAGGAGAAGCCCCAAGAGGGCAAGGTCCTTGCCGTTGGTCCCGGTCGTTTCGACGAGGACGGCGAGAAGCGCATTCCCCTCGACATCAGCGTGAATGATGTTGTCGTCTACAGCAAGTACGGCGGCACCGAGGTCAAGTACGACGGTCAGGAGTACCTCATCCTCTCTGCACGCGACGTTCTCGCGATCGTGGAGAAGTGAGTCAGCTCCACCGTTAGACCATTCGTCGTGACGCCCCGAGTACCCGCATCGTCGGGTATCGGGGCGTCACGCACGTACCGCCCCTGATCGCACCGCAGCTCAGTCTGGAAGGCACCGGCACCCATGGCCAAGCAGATCTCGTTCGACGAAGCAGCCCGCCACTCACTTCTCCACGGCGCCGACGCCGTTGCCGACGCGGTGCGAGCCACCCTCGGTCCGCGCGGTCGCAACGTTGTCATCGATCGATCCTTCGGCCCACCCACGATCACCAACGACGGCGTCACCGTCGCGCGCGAGATCGACCTGGAGAACCCACAGCAGAACGTGGGAGCCCAGCTGATCAAAGAGGTCGCGACCAAGACCAATGACGTGGCAGGTGACGGCACCTCAACGGCTACCGTGCTCGCGCAGGCGATGATCGCCGAAGGGCTGCGGGTCGTCACCGCTGGCGCCAACCCGATCGAGCTCAAGCGCGGCATGGAGCTGGCAACGGCAGCCGTTGTGCAGCAGCTTCACGCGCTGGCAACCCCCGTCGACGACTCGGCGCAGATCGCCGATGTCGCTGCGGTATCGGCACAGGATCGCTCCATCGGTGAGCTCATTGCCAAGGCAATGGATGCCGTTGGTCGTGATGGAGTGATCACTGTCGAGGAAGGCTCGACGACCACGACCGAGCTGGAGATCACTGAAGGTCTGCAGTTCGACAAGGGCTACATCTCGCCGTACTTCGTCACCAACGCCGAGAGCATGGAGGCCGAGCTCGACTCGCCGTACATCCTGCTGCACCAGGGCAAGATCTCCTCGATCTCTGACCTGCTTCCGCTGCTCGAGAAGGTGGTTGGCGGCGGCCGCTCACTGCTGATCGTGGCTGAAGATGTCGACGGAGAGGCGCTCTCCACTCTTGTCGTCAACAAGATCCGGGGCGGCCTGGCGGTTGCAGCCGTCAAGGCGCCCGGCTTCGGTGACCGTCGCAAGGCCATGCTCGAAGACGTGGCCGTACTCACCGGTGGCCAGGTCGTGGCACCGGAGATCGGACTGAAGCTCTCCGAGGTCGGCCTCGAGGTGCTCGGGTCGGCGCGTCGGATCGTCATCACCAAGGACACCACGACCCTCGTCGACGGTGCCGGCGCCGCAGATGCCGTTGCCGACCGGGTGGCGCAGCTGCGTCGCGAGATTGACCTGACCGAGTCGCAGTGGGACCGCGAAAAGCTCAGTGAGCGGCTCGCCAAGATCTCCGGTGGCATTGCTGTCGTCCAGGTCGGTGCGCACACCGAGGTCGAGATGAAGGAGCGTAAGCACCGCATCGAAGACGCTGTCTCGGCCACCAAGGCGGCTGTCGAAGAAGGCATCGTCGCCGGCGGGGGGAGCGCCCTCGTACAGGCCGGCGCCGTTCTCGACGATGGACTGGGCCTTTCCGGCGACGAACGGACCGGCGTCCGGGTGGTCGCTGCCTCGCTCTCACGACCGTTGCGTGCGATCGCCGACAACGCGGGCGAAACCGGTGGTGTCATCGTTGCCCACGCCCTGGAACAGCCAGCTGGTCACGGGTTCAATGCGGCAACGGGTGAGTGGGGTGACCTTCGGGCCGCCGGCATCGTCGACCCGGTGAAGGTGACTCGCTCAGCACTGGAGAACGCCGCGTCTATTGCAGCACTGCTACTGACGACTGAAGCACTCGTTGTCGAGAAGCCCGAGGCGCCGGTTGCCGCTGCAGGTGGCAATGGCCACAGCCACGGACCTGGCGGCCACCACCACTGACGCTGTTCGGAGCCCTAGCGGCGGGCGACGGCCACGTGAGGTGGTCATAACGGTGCCGAGGTGGCGGCCGAGCACCACGTTTGGCCCCGTTTGGCCATGTCGGCGTCGGCCAGGTGGCGGACGGTGAGCGCTCAGCCGACGAGCTTGAGCGTCTTACGGCGGTAGATGCCCTCACGCTCTTCCTCAGTCATGCCGCCCCACACTCCGTAGGGCTCGCGCACCGCTAGGGCGTGGGCCGCGCACTCGGCGATCACCGGGCAGCTGGCACAGACCGACTTGGCGGCTCGGTCGCGGGCCTCGCGAGAGGGGCCGCGCTCGCCCTCGGGGTGGAAGAAGGTGGCCGGGTCAGCGGTGCGGCAAGCTCCGTCGAACTGCCATTCCCATACGTCAGCCACCGGACCGGGAAGTCGGGAGATGTCGGCCATGGGGTCCTCCAGTTGGTGGGCGAACTGTTGGGTAGTGCCTGTAATGATCACCGTACAACCGCTTCATAAGTTGGTCAAGTCTCTATCCTGACCAAGTTGCGTGTCGCTTGTCTCCGGCGTTTCGACGTGCGCTGTGAGCCCGGCTGGCCCACCATTGGCGCTTATGGAACAACACGAGGACGACGCGCATGCCCCGGCGCCGTCGCTCACGGTGGCAGCGCTGGCCCGGCGGTTGGGGGTGGCCCCGGCGACACTGCGTACCTGGGACCGGCGTTACGGCGTTGGGCCGAGTGGACACTCCGCAGGTGCGCACCGCCGCTATACGCCTACCGACGTTCGGCGGCTCGAGCAGATGCGGCGGCTGACCCTGGAGGGGGTTGCACCCGCTGAAGCGGCGCGCGTCGCACTGGCTGGGTCGACCGATCTTGCACTGGCCAACGGGCCGGAGACTCCCGACGCGCGGGTGGTCCCCAGGCACAGCACCGATGCCGCGGTGCGTGGCCTCACTAGGGCTGCGCTGGCGTTGGATGCCCGCACCATCGACAAGACCGTGGTCGAGGCTTTCGGAAAACACGGTGTGCTCTGGACCTGGGATGCCCTGCTGCTCCCCGTGCTCACCGCCATCGGTGAGCGCTGGCAGGCGACGGGGAACGGCGTAGACGTTGAGCATCTGTTGGCCGAAAGCGTGCTGGGGGCACTCCGATCGGTCACTGTGTCGGCCCCGCCGCCGCGCAACGCTCGGCCGGTCTTGCTGGCCTCGGCCCCAGAAGAGCTGCACACGCTGCCGCTCCATGCGTTGGCCGCCACCTTGGCAGAGCGCGGTATCGACGCGCGGGTCCTGGGGGCCCGCGTTCCCGGGAGTGCCCTGGCTGCCGCGGTCCGCCGCGGGGGGGCTAGTGCGGTATTCCTCTGGGCGCATCGACCCGAAATGGCTGACCTGGCACAGGTTGAGGCGATTCCGGCCATGCGCCCCTCGGTCCGCATCGTGGTGGGCGGGCCCGGCTGGCAGGACCAGGTGCCGCAAGGGGCTGAGCACGTCAGCACCCTGAGTGAGGCCGTCACCGTGTTGCAGCGCGCCGCCGGAGGTTGAGGGCCGGCCAAGGCGCGGGATTCGAGGAGCCCGGAGCGGTTAACACTGCCCTCCCGCATGCCGAGACCTAAGGCAGGGGCGTCGCACGGCGTCCGCCGTTGCGCGATGTCTTGAGGTGCCTCTGTGTCCGACGACCTTGCTGAGCTGCTCGCCACTGGTGAGCGAGCTGCCTTCCACGGTCGCCCGGCCAGCGGGGTGGTCGCGCTGGAGTCGGCCTTCGAGCGGGCCAGGAGCGACGGTAAGGGCGCAGAAGCCACTGCGGCTGCCTGGCTGCTCGGCGTGTGCCTTGCCGCAGCTGGCAAGTTCGGCGGATCTCTGGCAGTACTCGAGCCCTTGGTTGCCGCCGGCACCTCCGATGTACCCGAACGACGCTTGTTCGCCGCGCTCGCTGCGTCCACGTCGGCCGCCGTCCGCCGCCAGCTGGGGCAGCTTCACGAAGCCAAACTCCTCGATGACGCCGCATATGCCTACAGCGATGGCGCGCCAGAGGCAATGTTCGACGCCACGATCGGACTCGCGGCCGACGCCGTGATCAGCGATGACGCAACGACTGCGCAGCACCTGCTCGAGCAAGCCCGACTACTGGCCGATGGTCACCACGACTGGTGGCGGCAACGGGTGCGGCTGGGCTGGGTCGAAGCCGAGGTGGCGCTGCTCCTGGGTGACCCAGCTCGTGCTGCGGAGACCCTGCTGCAGGCGGTGCAGCTGGCTGAGG
>JANLWJ010000086.1:0-3521 GCA_031364455.1 Actinomycetes bacterium
GGTTCCGGTCGCGCTCGAGCTGTGGAACGGACTGGTCATGGTCAACATGTCTGGCGACGCGCCCCCGCTTGGCGAGTACCT
This sequence comes from Actinomycetes bacterium, assembly GCA_031364455.1. Lineage (GTDB taxonomy): Bacteria > Actinomycetota > Actinomycetes > JAHEKZ01 > JAHEKZ01 > JAHEKZ01. The sequence continues at coordinate 82 of JANLWJ010000086.1, forward strand.
GGTTGGGCTCAATGAGGTACTCGGTCCGTTTGGCATCGGTGACCTGAAGGTCGCGGACTCGCACAGCTACACCATCGACACGAACTGGAAGCTGATCGTTGAGAACTACCACGAGTGCTTCCACTGCCCGACGATTCACCCTGAGCTGACCGTCGTGTCCGACACGGAGGCGGGTGTCTCGGTCTTTGGTGAGGGGCTCTTCTTCGGTGGCACGAACGACTTTCGACCTGGCGTCAAGACGATGTCGCTGGACGGGTCGAGCGGTGGAGCTGAGATCCCCGGACTTCCCGAGAAGTACAAGCATGGAACGCTCTACCTGCAGGTCGGCACCAACCTTTTGGTCAGCTGCCACCCCGACTACGTGATGATCCACCGGCTGGTGCCGCTCGCGCCCGATCGTACGTTCATCGAGTGCTTCTGGCTCTTCCCAGAGGGCGCCTTCGACCAGCCCGGTTTCGACCCCGCGTACGCGGTCGACTTCTGGGACATCACCAACCGGCAGGACTGGACGGCGTGCGAAAGCGTGCAGCGTGGAGTTGCGTCGCGGGGATACCGGCCCGGTCCGCTGTCGTCGTACCACGAGGTCGGTGTCCGGCTCTTCACCCAGTGGCTGGCGCAGGCGTACTCGACCGGCGTCGCCCCAACGCGGGTTGCCGACATGATCACTGACGAGCAGCGGGCCCGGCTCGCCTTCCCCATCGACAGCTGAAGGTTCCCCCAAGGTGGAGCAAACGCTCCACGGAGAAGAGGCAGACCATGTCCTTGTCAGCGCCGACCGCAAGTGTGCGGGCCTCAGATGAGGGCGACCCGCTGCTGGACCGGATGGACCAGCTCATCATCGAGCAGGAGAAGGTCATGCTCGCCCGCACCGAGAAGTCGCAGGCGATGCGGGCCGAAGCCCGAACGGTACTTGCCGGCGGCATCGCGTCGAGCTGGCAGGACGCCCCACCCTGTGCGGTGTGGATCGACCACGGCAAGGGCTCAAAAGTGTGGGACGTCGACGGCACCGAGTACTCCGACTTCCACGGTGGCTACGGAGTAGGACTAGTGGGGCATGCGCACCCAGCCATCGTGGCAGCAGTGCAAGATCGAGTGACTAAGGGCACGCACTTCGCCCAGCCCACCGAGGACTCGATCGTCGTTGCGCGCGAGCTGACCAAGCGCTTCGGCCTGCCGCTGTGGCGCTACAACAACTCCGGCACCGAGGCGACCATGGATGCGTTCCACCTGATGCGCGTCGCCACGGGGCGTAGCAAGGTGATCAAGGTCGAGGGCAGCTACCACGGCCACCACGACGCCGCTCAGGTCTCGGTCTTCCCATCCTTGGAAGAGGCGGGGTCGGCCCAGGCGCCGCGATCGGTTGCGGGCCAGGGCGTCCCGGACCCGATGGCGCAGCTCACCGTGATCGTTCCCTTCGGTGACCTCGCCGCCGTTGAGCGGGCGCTGGCCACCCACAAGGACGAGATCGCCGGCATGATCGTTGAGCCGGTCATGATGAACATCGGTCTGATCCCGCCGCCACCGGGCTACATGTCCGAACTCAAGGATCTGCTCCACCGACACGGCGCATGGTTAACGTTCGACGAGGTGAAGACGGGATTGGGGTTGGCCCCCGGTGGTGCGACCGAGCTCCTCGGCGTGACCCCTGATCTGCTCTGTACGGCGAAGGCCTTGGGCGGGGGGCTTCCCTGCGGCGCTATCGGAGGCGTCCCCGAGCTGATGAACCTCATCGCTGACCGCACGTACGAGCAGGTGGGGACATTCAACGGAAACCCACTGACCATGGCTGCGGCTCGCGCCACCCTGCAAGAAGTGCTGACGCCGGACGCGTACGCCCACCTCGGCACGTTGCGCGAAGCGCAGGTCAAGGGCTGCGAGGACGTGCTCGCCAGGTACCAGCTGCCCGGTTTCGTTCGCGCTTTCGGTGCGAAGGGTGCGGTGATCTTCGCTGACAGCTTGAGCAACTACCGCGACTTCCTGGAGTACGACGACCAGTGGGGCAACGCGCACTGGCTCTACCAGCACAACAACAACGTGTTCCTGCCGCCTTGGGGCAAGTGCGAGCAGTGGACGATGTCGGTGCAGCACACGATGGAGGACGTCAACCGGTTCGTCGCCAACCTCGAGACGTTTGCCCGCGAGCTGCGCGAGGGCGTTCCCGCCTGAAGGCGAGCCTGGGGCTCAGCGGCCGCGCAGCTTGGGGTTGAGCACTTCGTCGAGGGCGTAGCCGCACATCGTGAACGACAGTGTCACGCAGACGATCGCGATACCCGGCGGCATCATCCACCACCAGTAGCCGTTGGTCATGGCTCCTGCGCTGAAAGCCTGCTCGATGACAACGCCCCACGAGATCGCCGTGGCGTCGCCGAGCCCAAGGATCGACAGCGTCGTCTCGGTGAGGATGGCGACTGCAACGGTCAAGATGGCGTTGGCGAAGATGACCGGTGCGACGTTGGGAAGTATGTGCCGGGAGAGGATGGACCGGTCGCTGCACCCTAGGACGCGCGCACGCTCGACATAGGGCCGTGCTCGCACGCTGAGGGCCTGCGCGCGGATCAACCGAGCCGGTTGCGCCCAGGACGTCACACCGATGACCAAGATGATGATCCAGACGCTGGCTCCGAGGATCGCCGACATCACGATGGCGAGGATCAGCCATGGGATCACGAGGAACCAGTTGGTGATGGCGTTGAGTCCCACATCGATCTTGGTGCCACCGTAGTAGCCGCTGACCAGCCCGATGGTCGCCCCGAGAGCAACGGCGACGATCGTGGCGGTGACCCCGACCAGTAGGGAGATTCGCGCACCGACGATGACGAGGTCGAGCACTGAGCGCCCGAAGTTGTCGGTGCCGAGTGGGTAACCGCCGTAGGGCGGGTGGTTCGGCAATCCCTGTGCGGTCGCTGGCTCGATATCGGCAGGCGGGACGAGCAGGGGTGCGGCGAGCGCTAGCACGGTGAAGAAGACCATCACCCCAAGGCCGACCATGCCCTGCCGGTTGCTTCGGTAGAGGGCCCAGTTACGCGTGACTGCATCACGTCGGCGTTGCCACACCAGGCGACGGGGGCTGATGGTGACGGCCGAAGCCACTGCCGTGTCAGCCACCGTCACACCTCCTCGATGCGCGGGTCGAGAAAGCCGTAGGTGATGTCGGCGCAGAGGTTGGCGATCACGACCGCCACGCTGCTGATGAGGAAGACACCTTGCAGGACGGGATAGTCGAAGGCGTCGATGGCTTGGTAGGTGAGCAGTCCAATTCCTGGGTAGGAGAAGATCGTCTCGATCACGATCGATCCGCCCAGCACGAATCCAAAGCTCAGCACGATCAAGGTGAACGAGGGCAAGAAGGCGTTGGGGACTGCATGGCGTCGTCGCACCATGGTCTCGGTGAGCCCCTTGGCCCTGGCCGTCGCGACGAAGTCCTCGTCCTTGACCTCGAT
>JANLWJ010000124.1:0-2564 GCA_031364455.1 Actinomycetes bacterium
CCGTCGAACGGCCGCGGTATCCATCACGCCGCCCTGATCTGCTCCGATGTGGAACAGACGATCTCGTTCTATCAAGGCCTGCTCGGTTTTCCCTTGATCGAGCTGACCGAGAACCGTGACTACCCCGGGTCATCCCACTTCTTCTTCGATCTGGGAAACCAGACGTTGCTCGGCTTCTTCGACTTCCCTGGTCTCGGGCTCCAACCCGGCGTTGAGTCGATAGGCGCAGTGCAGCACATCGCGATCTCGGTGGCCCGCGAACAATGGGAGCAGCTGCGCATCCGTCTTGACGAGGCAGGCGTCGAGTACGTCGGCCCGGACCGTGGGATCCCTGAGTCGATGTACTTCCGCGACCCCGACGGAATCGGCGTGGAGCTGCTCAGCGACCCGCTGATGTACTTCGCCGGCCGGCAGCTGGACGAGTAGGTGCCCACCACCCCTGAGCTGGGTCTCGGTCTGCCCGTCTCCGGCGCATGGGCCACGCCGGAGAACATGCGGCACGTCGCCGAACGCGCCGAAGAGCTGGGCTACGCGTCCCTGTGGTCGTTCCAGCGCCTTCTCCACCCCGTCGACGAGGACTGGGGAGCGGTCTACCACGGTGTCGTCGACCCGGTGACCGCGCTGGCTTACGTCGCCGGCTGCACGTCTCGGATCCGGCTCGGCACCGCGGTCGTCAACTTGCCCTTCTACTCACCCATCGTCTTGAGCAAGGCGCTGACCACCGTCGACATCGTGTCGAAGGGCCGCCTCGACGTCGGTCTGGGCCTTGGCTGGGCCGCAACGGAGTTCGAGGCAGCCGGCGTCCCGATGGAGAGGCGCGGCGCAAGGGCCACCGAGTTCGTCGAATGCCTCAAGGCCATCTGGACCTCGCCGGAGGTGGAGTACCACGGGCAGTTCTACGACGTGCCGCTGAGCCGCGTCGAGCCCAAGCCGGTCCAGCAGCCGCACCCGCCGATCCTGATGGGTGGCACCGCCGATGCGGCGTTGCGGCGAATCGGCCGGATCGCCGACGGCTGGATCAGTAGCAGTCGGACCGACCTGACCACGATCGGGCAGTCGATCGACCTCATTCGATCTGCGGCGTCCGAAGTCGGCCGCGACACCAGTGACCTTCGCTTCATCACCCGCGGAGTGGTGCGGCTTGGCTCAGCGGCGCCGGCTGACCGGGTGCCGTTGCAGGGAAGCGCCGAACAGATCCGTGGCGACCTCGAAGCCTTGGCAGCTGCCGGCGTCACCGAGGTCTTCCTCGACCTCAACTGGGATCCGGAGACGGTCGCCGACGACGTTGACGCCGCGGCCGCGCTCGAGAACGCCGAACGGGTGATGACCGAGCTCGCGCCCCGCTGACGCGGGGCGTGCGAATGAGCTAGCCGCCGAACCCAGCGCCACCCGTCGGCGGCTGGTAGACCGTCTCGTGCTCGACTTGGGCATAGAGGTCCAGCCCGATCGGACTGCGCATCTCCTCAGCCAGGTGACCGAGCAGCCCGGCGGTGCGAGCGAGCAGGGCGAACCCGCGCAGGATCTCGACCGGGAGCCCAAGGTCGCAGAGAGCAGCGCCGCACGCACCGGCTCCGTTCAAGGGCAGGGTGCGCCCGAGCACCTCGGGATGGACGCGGCCGACGGCTTCGAAGAGCTGAAGGTGCCGGCCAAAGAGCCCCTCCTCCTCCGCGATCGCGAAGAGCACCGGCGTCCTGGGGTCGCCTTCCTTGTGCAGGGTGTGGCCAAGGCCGGGGACGAGCAGGCCGGCTCCGCGCTGGGAGCGCACCGCATCGAGGGCGAGTGCGTCCCATGCCACCTCGGAGTCCGGTAGCGGCGACCCGGACTCGTCAAGCCTGCCAAGCGCGCCACTGAGGAACGTGCCGGTGTCCTCGGTGACGCCGAGAAACCGCGAGCCTCCACCGAGCAGTCCGGCCGCCAACGCCCCTTGGACCGACTCAGGTGCACCGGTCAGGGTCAGCCGTGCGGCAAGGGCGCTGGGTGTGAGGCCATGGTCGGCCAGCGCGACCAGCACCGACTCAAAGACGCGTAGTTCACCCGGCGATGGGCGGCGCATCGCCACCAGCCAGTAGGCGAGCTCGGCGAAACCGACCTTGCCCATGAGGTCGTCGGCCAAATCCTCGCCAAGAACCTGGATCGACGTTGCGTCGGCGGTTCCGATCGATGTCCGGTACCCGGTCATGGTCCGTCCTTCGCTGTGGTGTCGTGGTCGTCGGCGTGGTCCTGCTCGGCGTCGTACTCGTCGGGTGGATGGCCGGTGGGAAGTTGATGCTTGGCCACCCGTGACGTCGCCGTCCTCGGCAGTGCGTCGACAGCCTGCCAGAAGCGCGGCACCTTAAAGGCCGACAGACGCGTTGCCGCCCACTGCCTGAGCTCGGCGAAGCCAAGATCAGCGCCAGACACCGCGACGACAAAGGCCTTCACCTCGTCCTCGGTGAGCTCGGAGGGAACCCCAACGACGGCGACCTCGAGCACATCGGGGTGTGCGGCGATGGCCTCCTCAATCTCAGCCGGAGACATGTTCTGACCGCGGCGCCGCAACACCTCCTTCTTGCGGGCGACGAAGG
>JANLWJ010000131.1:0-4625 GCA_031364455.1 Actinomycetes bacterium
CCCAACGCCACGACCGACTCGCCAAGCGCGATGATGATGATGAGTCCATGCCGCTCGGCGAAGTGGGCGGGCCGGACGTGCCAGCCATCGGTTCCGGAGATCAGCGGCGAGACCAACGTCACCGTCAACGCGATGGTCCAGAGCACCGCCCTTACGGCGCCGGCGTCGAAGAACCCCGCGGTCGCCACCAGCACCGGCGAGAGCAAGATGCCAGGGGCGAGCCGTCGGACAGCCCGGTTCATCTCGGGTTTGTCGCGCGTTGCCACCATGTACAGCACGACGAAGAGCACGGTCACGGTCAGGTAGGCGAAACCGAAGAGGAGGCCGTCGTCCCCGAACGCCTGTGGGATAGCGAGCCCCATGACGAGGCCCGCGGCCATCGCCGCAAACACGACGATGCGTGACCGGATATCTTCGTCGACCGGGATCGAGTTGGTCAGCCAGGCGTAGCCCACCCAGGCCCACCAGACGACGAGCAACAGTGCGCTGCCGCGGAGCACACCCATCCCCGTGAGATCGGTGGCCAGCAGCGCAGTCACCTGGGTGAAGGCGAAGACGAACACCAGGTCGAAGAAGAGCTCGAGGGGCGAGACGCGGTACTCGTCGTCAGACGGCGGCTCGTGACTGTGGTCGTCGTCAGCGATGGCGCCCGGTTCGGGCATGGGCTCTGGTTGAGGTTCGGACACGGGTGCCATTGTGGCCGATCCCGCCTCGATACGCTGCCCCGATGAGCGCACAACGCACCCCCGACGGCGGTAGCGCCGCCCGCCTCGACGCCGCCCTTGGCCTGACCAGGGCGGCTGACGACGGCGACGCGGCGGTGCTGCGGCTGGACCCCTCCGACATTGCCGTCGGCGCCACCGAGCCGGTCACCTACCTGCATGGCGGCGCACTGGCCACCTGCATCGACACCGCAGCCTGGGAGGCGATCGTCCGCGTCAGTGACGACGCCTGGGTGGTCGCTGACATGCGGATCGACTTCGTCAAGCTGGCTCGGCACGAGGCGCACCGCGTCCGGGCGACCGCGCGCAAGATAGGTCGCGCGCAGGCGGTAGCTGATGTCGAGATCACCGCGTGGGACGACCCGTCGCGCCTGGTCGCTCTCGGCCGCGTGATGCTGGCCAAGGTCGGCTGACGCAGGTGGCGCCTGAGGAGCACTACACGCACGGGCACCACGAAAGTGTGCTGCGCTCGCACACCTGGCGCACGATCGCGAACTCGGCGGCCTACCTCGCGCCCAGGCTCGTCGAAGGCTGTCGCGTGCTCGACGTCGGATGCGGACCGGGAACGATCACCGCTGAGATGGCCGACCTCGTTGGATCGACGGGGTCCGTCACCGGGATGGACGCGTCGGCTGAGGTCGTCGCGCTTGCGGCGTCCGCACATGAGCGGCCGAACCTGACCTTCGTGACCGGCGATATCTACGGCATCGATGCGGCCGATGACACCTACGACGTCGTTCACGCCCATCAGGTGCTGCAACACCTCGCTGACCCCGTCGCCTCTCTTGTCGAGATGCGGCGGGTCTGCCGCCCTGGTGGCGTCGTGGCGGCACGAGACGCCGACTACCGCGGAATGTCGTGGCACCCGGAAGCACCAGCGATGGATCGCTGGCTCGAGCTCTACCAGCAGATCACTCGCCGCAACGGTGGCGAGCCAGATGCCGGACGCCTGTTGCTCGCCTTGGCGCACCGGGCGGGCTTCGCCGACGTCACTCCGTCGGCGAGTGTCTGGTGCTTCGCGACGCCCGACGAGCGCGCCTGGTGGGCCAACCTGTGGGCCGACCGCATCATCGAGTCGCGGCTTGCCGAGCAGGCCGTGAGCGAAGGCTTCGCGACCGCGTCCGAGCTCGCCGAGATCGCCGATGCCTGGCGCGTCTGGGCGTCTGACCCCGATGCCTGGTTCGCCGTTCTGCACGGCGAGATCCTGGCGACCGCCTGACGGCGGCGTTCGGTGGCGCCCGCGGCGGCACCTTGCTCGGGCCGCTGATGCGCCGCTCGGACCGTTTGGGTGCGTCAAGTGTCGCTGTAGCGACGTTTGGTGCACCCATACTGCTTCGTCCGCGTCCATCGCTGACACGGACAGCACCGTCCACAGCCGAGGTGGGCGTCGGGTTCCCACAGCCGATACCCACCATCGACGCGTCAACGTGGCGCCTGCTCCACCCTGCGAATGTGCCTCTCGAACACCCAACCGTCCTACGTACCCGTGACGCCAACGGGCTCTTCGGCGCGTCCCATGTGCGCTGGCTGGTTCAGTCGGGTCGGTGGCAACGTCCGGCCAAAGGTGTGGTCGTTCGCCACTCCGGCAGCCTCTCCTTCACCGAGTCCGCCACCTGCGAGCTGCTGTTACAGCACCCAACCGCGGCTCTCGGTGGGCTGACCGCAGCGACCTTGGACGGTTTGCGGGGTTCGCGACGCCAAGCACCTTCATCGTCACCTCTCATAGCACCCGAGCGCGCCCCCGCCCGCAGGTCGTTGTCGTACGCTCCCGTCAGCTGTCAGCCAAAGACGTTCACCCCGTTCGTACTCCGCGCCGAACGCGGCTTCCCCGATCGATCGTTGACGCGGCGTCCTGGGCATCAACCGACCTGCGGTGCCAAGCGATCCTCGCCTCAGCTGTGCAGCAAGGGCTCGTGACGCCTGGTGCGCTGGACGCCGTCGCGGCCGGGCGACCAAAGGTGCAGCGACACGCGCTGATCATCGAGACGATCCGCGAAGTTGGCGGAGGCTCTCTGAGTGAGTACGAAGTGCTCTTCATCCGGATGTGCCGGACCTACGGGCTACCCACGCCGACGCGACAACGGCGGCGCAAGGATGCCTCTGGGCGATGGCGCTACCTCGATGTCGACTTCGACGACTACCACCTGGTCGTCGAAGTCGATGGGCAGCAGCACATGGAAGCTCTCCCCTGGTGGGAGGACATGATGCGCAACAACGAGGTTGTGGTCGACGAACAGAAGACACTGCTACGTTTCGCCGGGTTCGCTCTGCGGCACCAGTCGGAGCTCGTCGCCGCGGTCTTGCAGCGGTTCTTTGACTCGAGGACACCCGTGACGCCGCGTTGAGGCCGCCGTTTGGGTGCAGCAACTGCTGTCTGGGTGGCACTTCCTGCACCCACATGCCATCGCGCAGGCGACTGCTGGCAGGGTCACTGCGAATCACGGGTAGCTCAGTCGTTGTACGCGTTAACCAGGATCCAGGCGTTGCCGTCGATCTCGTTCAGCGTGACGGTGAACGTGATCCCCCCTGCCTCGGATGACCGGTACTCGCGGATCCGCATACCGTTGATGGTCTCGTCGGCGTCCAAGTACGGCTTGTCGTTGTCCTGCTCCACATAGGCGTCGAACACCTCTTCGGGATCGCCCGTGACGCCGACAACGGCGATGTATCCGCCGGTGCCGTATCCCGTCGTCGGAGGCCCAGCAAGAAACGAGCCTTCGACGATCTCCAGGTCGGGCAGGTAGTCGACATCGCTCACCACACTCGTCGGACCGTCCACGCCTTCTGGTGCTTCCGGCAACGTCTCGGGAATGGCGACCGGTGGAGACTCCCAACCGACCGTGCCCTGGACGGGGGCATCAGGGTCGGCCAGGTCCTGGGTGAAGCTCATTCCGATGGCGCGCGCGAACGTCTCCTCACCGACCAGTCTCTGGCTGGTGATCAAGCCGACAGTGCAGGAGATCTCGACCGCCCCGTCCGCCGCCTCACCCTTGTAGTTGTAGTTGTGGGTCTTCCCTTCGACGCCTTCGTCGACCTGCTGACGACAGAGCGTGTCCTTGGGGTATTCGCCGAGCCCATTCGCACCGTCCCACTGATCCAGGAAGTCGGTCGCGACGCTGTAGGGCTCGCCGTCCACCAGGAGGTAGCCCTGCTGACGACCGACGACAAACTCATTGTTCTCGGCCTTGACGGTGTCAAACGTCGTGAAGATGGGACCCACCAGGCGCGCCCCTTCCGGCACCGCGACGCCGGCCAGTGTGACCGCGGCCGCTGACATAGCTATGCACCGCATGAATCCCCCGTTCGACGTGACGGCAGCATCGCTGACGCGGGGAGGCGTCCACCAGCACCCGGAACCAACTCGTGCCCCAACCGCGCCGTAACCCTCCAGAACGTGTAAGTCCCCCGGTCTCATAGGCCCGGGGGACTTACACGTTGTTGTTGCTGGTGGTGCGGCGTTGACTAGAAGTCCATGCCGCCCATACCGCCGTCTCCGCCCGGCATGGCCGGACCGGCCTTCTCGGGCTTGTCGGCGACGACGACCTCAGTGGTGAGGAAGAGGCCGGCGATCGACGCAGCGTTCTGCAGCGCCGATCGGGTCACCTTGGCGGGGTCGATGATGCCTTCGGCGATCATGTCGACGTACTCGCCGGTGGCCGCGTTCAGACCGAAGCCCGTTTCCAGCCTGCTGACCTTCTCAGCCACGACTCCGCCTTCGAGACCGGCATTGATGGCGATCTGCTTGAGCGGGGCGCTGATCGCAGTCTTCACGATCTGGGCGCCCGTGGCCTCGTCACCAACGAGGTCGATCTTCTCGAATGCGACGGTCGACGCCTGAAGCAGCGCGACGCCACCACCGGCGACGATGCCCTCTTCGACGGCAGCCTTCGCGTTGCGGACGGC
>JANLWJ010000220.1:0-3510 GCA_031364455.1 Actinomycetes bacterium
CAACATTGAGCGAATTGTCCGCGAGGAGATGAACGCCATCGGTGCCCAAGAGGTGCACTTTCCAGGGCTGCTGCCTCGCGAGCCGTATGAGGCGAGTAATCGCTGGACGGAGTACGGCGACCTCATCTTCCGCCTGAAGGACCGCAAGGACGCCGACTACCTGCTTGGTCCCACGCACGAGGAGATGTTCACCCTGCTGGTGAAGGACCTCTACTCGTCGTACAAGGACCTCCCTGTCTGGCTGTACCAGATCCAGACCAAGTACCGCGACGAGCTGCGTCCCCGCGCCGGAATCCTGCGTGGCCGCGAGTTCGTCATGAAGGACTCCTACTCCTTCGACATCAACGAAGAGTCACTGCAGCGTTCCTACCAGGCGCACCGCGATGCGTACGTCCAGATCTTCGACCGGTTCGGCTTCGACTACGTCGTCGTCGAAGCGATGGCCGGCGCTATGGGCGGGTCGGCGAGCGAGGAGTTCCTCGCGACTGCCGAACATGGTGAGGACACCTACGTCCGATGCACCACCTGCGACTACGCGGCCAATGTCGAAGCGGTCACAGTTCGCCCCACCGAGCCAATGTCGTTCGACGCGCTGCCGGCCGCACACGTCGAGGACACGCCGGATACTCCGACGATCGACTCGCTCGTCGACCACCTCAACGCGGCATTCCAGCGCAACGACCGGCCCTGGCAGGCCTCGGACACGCTGAAGAACGTCGTGGTCGTCCTCCTGCACCCCGACGGCACCCGCGAACCGCTCGCAATAGGAGTTCCCGGCGACCGCGAGGTCGACGAGAAGCGGCTCCAGGCGCAGGTCGAGCCCGCTGAACTATCCGCCTTCACCGAGGAGGACTTCGCAGCGAACCCAACGCTGAAGAAGGGGTACATCGGCCCAGGGGCGCTCGGTGCCGACAACGCATCCGGCATCCGCTTCCTGATTGACCCACGTGTGGTCGACGGAACCGCTTGGGTCACCGGCGCCGACGAGGATGGACGCCACGTGCTCGACCTGGTTGCCGGACGCGACTTCACCGCTGACGGCGTCATCGAAGCTGCCGAGGTGCGCGAGGGCGATCCCTGCCCCCGTGACGGAGGCTCGCTCAAGACTGCACGTGGCATCGAGATGGGACACATCTTCATGCTCGGGCGCCGCTACGCCGAGGCGCTCGACTGCAAGGTGCTCGACGAGAACGGCAAGCTCGTCACAGTGACGATGGGCTCGTACGGCATCGGGGTCTCACGCGCCGTCGCGGCGATCGTCGAGAACTCCCACGACGACATCGGCATCATCTGGCCGCGCGAGGTGGCGCCAGCCGATCTCCATCTGATGGCCACCGGCAAGGACGCTGCTGTCTTCGAGTTCGCCGAGCGGCTCGCGCTCGACCTGGAGGCGGCTGGCGTCAAGGTGCTCTACGACGATCGCAAGAGTGTGTCGCCAGGGGTGAAGTTCAAGGACGCAGAGCTCCTTGGCATGCCGACGATCGCGGTGGTTGGAAGGAACCTCGCCGATGGCGTGATCGAGGTGCGTGACCGCAAGTCCGGCGAGCGCCGCGACGTCCCAGCAGGTGAGGCGCTGTCGGCCCTGGTTCAGGAGTGCGGCCGCAGCTGACCGTGCTGGCTACTCCGTGCCGTCTACTCCAAGCCCGGAAGCACCGGCGGTTCGCCGTCCCAACCCCAGATGGCGATCGCGCTCTCGCGCAGCCACTGGGCGGCCAGCAGTCGCGCGGCACGGTCGTCGGCTCCTGCTAGCGCGGCGTAGGCCACCGAGCTGCCCTGCTCCAGGCCTGCGGCGAGCCTGCGAGCGGCAGCCGCGGTCGGAGGCGAAACGACGTCGTACGCGGGGGCTGACGCAACCGGCTCGCCTCCCAGGGCGACCACCTCGTCGACGCAGCGGGTGCGCCGGTCGCGGTGCACGCGGAGGGCGGCATCGGCCGGCACTGCCAACGGTGGGGTTGCGCCAACCAGGCCGTAGGCCCAGATCGACGAGTGCTCGGTGGCGAGCGTCTGCTGCCACAAGGCCAGGTCGTCGATCATCGGCTGCTCTGCCGGATCGCGGCGGCCAGCGCCGCATCAGAGGCCGCGATCGAGGCGAGCAGTGGGCTGATCTCGGGGGAGGCACCGCGCAGAGCGCGGGTGTGGTCGTCTGCGGCAGAGTCGAGCAGTGCCACAACCTGCCCGGTGGAGAGAGTCCGATCAAGCTCGTACGACTCTGACCGGGACGCGGTAGGCGCCCGAGACGGTGGCTGGCTGAGGGTCTGGTCCAGCACGTCAACATGGGCGCTGACGACCGTGCGTGCGGCTGCGGGTGTGACGGCGCTACTGCCCACGTCCTCGGCCGGCCAGTTCTCCAGCGACACCAGGGTGGCGGCCTCCACATCCCGTGCCGCCTGGAGCGCATCGCGGTCAGGGTCGGCTGGCAGCTCGGCGGGTGCGTCCTCCGTGCAGGCGCTGGCTGACAGCAGCAGCGGGACGCCGACCGCGCCAACCAACAGGCGACGGCGCGTCACCGGCGCAGATCCAGAGGGGAACACGCGGGTCAGCATTCCACGGCGGCCGGGTAGGGTGACACCGCACCACGTGAGGGGCACACACAACAGGCACCACACAACAGAATGGGCGGAGGTCACCATGTCCGCAGTTGCTGACCGCGTCGAGCGCGCTCTGACGCCAGTGGTTGCCGCCGAGGGTTTCGACCTTGAAGCCGTTGAGGTTCAGCCGGCAGGGCGCCGCCGCCTCATACGAGTGCTCGTCGATCGCGACGGGGGCGTGACTCTCGACCACATCGCCTCACTGACCTCGATTCTGTCCGTTGAGCTCGATGACACCAACGCCATGGGCGAGCAGCCCTATGTGCTCGAGGTCTCCTCGCCCGGGGTGGGTCGTCCCCTCACTTTGCCGCGCCACTGGCGTCGCAATGTCACCCGACTCGTCCAGGTGACGACCACAGCAGGCGACGACGTCGTCGGGCGGATCGGAGCCAGCGACGACGACGGTTTCACCCTTGAGCCGGTGGGTGGGCGACCCGGTGACCGGCCAGATGGCCTCACCGAGGCCAAGACCTTCACCTACTCCCAGGTCACCGAGGCGCACGTTGAGGTCGAGTTCCGCCGTTCCGCCGATCCCGCCGAACCATCCGTCGAATCCCAGCTAGAGGCAGCGCAGCTAGAGGCAGAGCACTGATGGACATCGACATGAACGCGCTGCGCTCTCTGGTCAACGAGCGGGAGATCCCCTTCGAAGTCGTCGTCGAGGCGATCGAGCGGGCACTGGAGACCGCCTACCACCACACACCTGGCGCGCAGGCCAAGGCGCGCGTCGAGCTGGACCGTTCGACCGGCCATGTTGCGGTGTTTGCCGCCGAGACCGACGAGGACGGCGCGGTGGTGCGTGAGTGGGACGACACCCCGGAGGGTTTTGGTCGGGTCGCAGCGACGACAGCGCGCCAGGTGATCTTGCAGCGGCTCCGTGACGCCGAGGACGAGGCGTCCTTCGGTGCCTGGTCCGGACGTG
>JANLWJ010000250.1:0-8583 GCA_031364455.1 Actinomycetes bacterium
GCGGCAGGCCGCGTCGGAGGACGCACTCATACCCGTCTTGATGGTCAACGGTGGATCGAGCTGGGTGGCCAGTGGTCAGGCCCAGGCCAAGACCGGTTGCTCGCTCTGGCAGCTCACCATGGCGTTGCGACTTTTGAGACGCCGCATGTCGGTGCAGACCTCGTGGTCACCAATGGTCAGTTAATCCCCGAGCCCGAAGCCCCAGCCAGCGGCGCGACCAAGGAGGTCGTCGAGCAGCTGGATGCCATGGCAGCGACGGTTCCGCCGGCTGAACCGTGGCTGGCACCTGAGGCAGAGTGCTGGGATGCGATGTCGATGGCCACCTGGCTCGATGCGGAGGTTGCCGACGTCTCCGCCCGGTTACGGATCAGACAGCATCTGCAGGGTCTGATGACGGTGACCGCTGACGACATGTCGGTGTTGACCGTCGTGCACGGCGCGATCACCAGCGGCTCGCTCTCGGCCGCGATGGGAGTTGAGGGGGGTGCGCAAGAGTTACGCTTTGTCGGCGGGCTGCACCAAATGGCAGAGCGGCTGGCGCAGGACCTCGGCGACGCCGTCCGCCTGGGCCACGAAGTGACGTCCATCGAGCATGAAGCAACTGTGGCGGTTGTGCGCACATCGCTAGGGGACTACCGGACCGGACACGTCGTCGTTGCCGTCCCACCCTCAGGTCTTGGCCAGATCGAGTTCACACCAGAGCTTCCCAACTCCCATTCCGCACTCGAGACGATGATGCCCATGGGGTCGGTCATCAAGCTTCACGCGGTATTCGAGCGTCCCTTCTGGCGCGACGCCGGGTGGTCTGGGCTTGTCAACGATGACGAGGGACCGCTCCCCTTCATGGTGGACAACAGCGCGCCCGATACCGACGAAGGAGTGCTGACCACCTTCCTATCGGCCAGCCATGCGATCCAGTGGGGTGACGCCCGGCTGGGTGCGACGGCTTCCACTCAACGGCGGCAGCTGCTGACCGATCACGTGCGGCGTGTTTTCGGCTCTGGCAGCCCCGACCCGATCGACTACGTGGACTGCGACTGGGTAGCCGAGCCCTGGATCGGCGGGGGCTACTCCGGGGTCATGCGCCCAGGAGGCTGGCTTCCGCACGGACCATCGCTGCGCGAGCCTGTCGGACCGCTGCACTGGGCGTCGTCGGAGCGAGCCACGATGTGGACCGGCTACGTCGAGGGTGCCTTGCGGTCCGGCGAGCGAGCCGCCCGCGAGGTGCTGGCGCTGCCCGACTGAGCGGCGGTCAAACCGGGACCTTGGCCCCCGGGGCTCTGCGGGGTTCCCTCCTAGTCTGGAGCTGTGAAGCGCTGGTCCGGACGCCTCGAGCAGGTCACGTTCGTGGTGTCGGCTCTCCTGCTCGCTGGTGGGGCGATGGCCTGGCTGGTGGGCGCCGATCTCGCCGCTCAAGTCCTCTGGTGGGTCGCAACCGTGTTCGGCCTGGTGCTGTCGACGGTCTGGTTGGGGCAGGAGCTGCGTGGGGGTCGACTCGGCGTCGACGTGGTCGCTTGGTTGGCGCTGCTTGGGACGTTGCTCATCGACGAGCCTCTGGCCGGAGCCATCATCACCCTGATGCTGACGACGGGCCGGGTGCTCGAAGCCCGCGCCCAGGCTCGCGCACAGCGTGAGCTGACGCTGCTTGTCGCGCGCGCCCCGCGCAGCGCCCGCCGGCTTGCCGCCGACGAGATCACTGTCATCCCCATCGGCGAGGTGCTCCGTGGTGACCGGCTACTGGTTGCGTCCGGTGAGGTGGTGCCAGTTGACGGGAGGCTCCTTTCCGGCGGAACGTTCGACGAGTCGTCGTTGACCGGTGAGGCGGACCCGGTCGAGCGCGAGTCGGGTGAGGAGATCCGCTCGGGAGTCATCAATGCCGGGTCGCCGGTTGAAATGCTCGCGACAACGCTCGCGGCGGAGTCGACCTACAGCCAGATCGTCCGGCTGGTTGAAGAGGCCCAGGCCTCATCGGCACCATTCGTGCGAACTGCAGATCGGTTCGCCGCGATCTTCGTACCGTTCACCTTGCTGCTTGCCGGGGTCGCCTGGTGGGCGTCCGGTGACCCGGTTCGCGCCGTTGCTGTCCTGGTCGTAGCGACCCCGTGTCCGCTGCTGCTTGCTGCCCCGATTGCGATCATGTCGGGCCTGTCCCAGGCCGCCAAGGCGGGCGCCGTGGTGAAGGGTGGTGGCGCGCTTGAGGGCCTTGCTGAGGGTCGGGTGCTGCTCTTCGACAAGACCGGCACCCTAACGTTGGGGCATCCAGTGGTCACCACCATCGTCACTGACGGTGCCGATGCACGACGTTGTGTTCAGCTAACCGCCAGCCTGGACCAGGTGTCGCCGCACGTCCTTGCCGGTGCAATCGTCACGTACGCCGGTCACCTCGGGCTCAGCCTTCTTCCCCCGACCGACGTGCAAGAGGAGCACGGTTACGGTCTCGAGGGAACCGTGGATGGACAGGTCGTGCGAGTCGGCCGACTCGACTGGATCTGCCCTGAGGAAGTGCCGGCATGGCTGCGGCGTGCCTCGCGACGAGCAAGCCTTGAAGGCGCTCTCACCGCCTTCGTCGGCATCGATGGTGTTCCGAGCTGCGCGGTGCTGCTCACCGACCCGCTGCGTCCGGACGCCCACCGCATGCTCCGAGCATTGCGCGCGGCTGGGCTTGAGCGGGTCGTGCTGGTGACCGGAGACCGGGCTGATGCAGCCGAGTCGATCGGGCGACTGGTCGGGGTCGATGCGGTACACGCCGAGACCGACCCCCGCGAGAAGGTCGACGTGGTGCTCGACGAGAGCAAGCGCGGGCCGACGATCATGGTCGGTGACGGCATCAACGATGCGCCAGCCTTGGCGGCCGCGTCGGTGGGCGTTGCGATGGCCGCGCACGGGAGTACTGCGTCTTCTGAGACCGCTGACGTGGTGCTTACTGTCGACCGGATCGATCGGCTGGCCGACGTTATCGGCATCGCCAGGCGCTCGCGGCACATCGCCGTTCAGAGCGTGCTCGTCGGGATGGGGCTTTCTGGGGTGCTGATGCTGGTGGCTGCAGCCGGTTACCTGGCTCCCGCCTGGGGAGCCTTGTCGCAGGAGCTGGTCGATATTCTTGCGATTGCGATCGCCCTGACTGCACTACGTGCGCCGCCTCGCGTCATCCCGCAGGTGAGCGAAGCGGACGCCAAGATAGTTCGGCGGCACCTGGCTGACCACCAGCTGGTCACGCAAACCGTTGAGCGCGTGCGCGCCCTTGCAGATCGACTCGGCGGGGATGGCAACGATGTCTCCGACCTGCGCTCCCTGGTGACCGAGCTCGAGGAGGAGCTAGTCCCACACGAGCTGGCCGAGGAGGACGAGCTCTTCCCGCTGATGGCGAAGGCAATGGGTGGTGACCAACTGCTCGCCGGTCTGAGTCGGACGCACTCCGAGATCGAGCATCAGGTACGCAAGCTCCGACACATGGTTGACGCGATCGGCCCCGGCCCCCTAGAGAGCGATGATCTCTTGGAGCTTCGCAGGTTGCTGTACGGCCTCTACGGCGTGATGCGATTGCACAACGCGCAGGAGGAGGAGGAGCTCTACAGCCTCTTGGGGACGCCGGTGCCCAAGAGTGAGGGTGTCGGGTGATCCGAGTGGGTCGTAGGTCCTTGGGTTCGGAGCCATCCCCCGGGAGAATGCTGTCGTGATCCGGAGAGAGCGCGCACGCCACTTCAACAGCCGGCGCTCGGGGTTCGACGTGGTTCGGCTGTTGCGCTGGCTTGCCCTCGCACTCATCTCGGTGCTGGTCATCGGGACCGTCGGCTACCTGCTTCTGGGGCTGCCGCTTCTCGAGGCGGTGTACTCAACCGTCTTCGTCGTCACCACGGTGGGGTTCCGCGAGCCCTATGGACTCACCACCGCCGGCAAGATATTCACGATGGTGCTGATGCTCGGCGGCATCGGAACCGTGCTGTACTCACTGACCCTGCTGGTAGCGATCTTCGTCGACGGACACGTCAGCACCTTGTTGGAAGGACGTCGCATGCAACGACACATCGATGGATTGCGCGACCACGTAATCATCTGCGGCTTCGGACGGGTGGGACGCGCCAGTGCGCATGAGCTGAGCCGCTCGGGCCGCCAGATCGTCATCGTCGAGGTGGACGAGGACCGGGTGAGCACCTGCCCGTATCCGTCCGTCGAAGGCGACAGCACCGACGACGAGATCCTGCGTCAGGCCGGTATTGAGCACGCCTACGCCCTGGTGGCCTCCTTGGAGAATGACGCAGACTCGCTATTTGTCACGCTGAGTGCCCGAGCGCTCAATGAGAACCTGCTGATCATCGCCAGGGCGCGTACTGAGGAAGCTGTTCCGAAGTTCGAGCGGGCCGGTGCCGACCGAGTCGTCAACCCGCAGCGGCTCGGTGGCGACCGGATCGCTGCGTTCGCCGAACAGCCGCATGTTGTCGACTTCCTCGACGTGGCGATGCATGACGCTGAGATGGAGTTTCGGCTTGAGGACTTCGAGGTTGCGGGCGGCTCAGTGCTTGCCGGGATGACGGTGCGCGAAGCACGTCAGCACGAGGGTGGTGGGGCGATGCTGCTCGCCCTGCGTGAGGCAGATGGGCAGTTCGTGACAAACCCGCCACAGGACCGGGTGATCGGACCCGGGGACGCTGTGATCGCGATCGGTACTGATGCTCAACTACGGATGCTGCGTGAGGCTGCTCAGCAGAAGTAGCCGCAATCTGCGCCCTCGCTGTCAATCAACCCGTAGGGCGGTACCTCAACCCAGCGCTCGCCTGGCTTGCCATGAACCTTGACCATGCGAAGCGCCTCGTTGTTGGTCGATGATCCCTCAAGCAGGACGTTGTCGGGGTTGGCCAACACTCGGATGTAGTAGGTGCCGTTCGGTAGGTTGGTGATCTCAAAGGACTGCCCGGGACGGTACTGCGCGTAGGTGTCACCCCAGCCTGCTTCGAGCACCTCTCGAATCCACAGCGAACCCTCTTGGCCGCACGCGGTACCGAGATCGGTGAGCCAAGGACGCCACTCGGCGCCATTGATCGTGAGGTCGATCGGGTCGGTTGGTGCCAGACAGAAAGCTTCCTTGCCGCTGTCGAGCACCTTCGTCATGTTGGAGTTCAGAAGGGAGTAGGCGGCGAAGTCCCTGAAGTGCCAGTGGTCATGCCCGTCCCGGTTGTCGTAGGCGAGCTGCCCCGCTGGAAGCTTGCTCACCGGGTCGCCATTCTCGTAGAAGTACTGGAAGGCGTCCATCGTCGACTCTGCGGGATCACGGAAGCCCTCAACGACCAGCGGCCCCGGTCCTGCGTTCCATGCGGTGGCGCCGAAAGACATGAATGAGCGGCCGGACCTCTGCTTGTTGTCGATCCGGATGCCGTATGCGGGGAGGGCCTCGAGGTCGGGGAGTGCGGAGTCGGGGGGTGTGCCAATGGGCGCCGATGTCCGTTCAGTCTGTGCCTCAGGTGCCGTCGTTGTGCGGGCCGCCTGCCTCCGGGAGAGTCGACCGTTCTCCTCGATGGCGATCACTGGGACCGACACCTCGGCGTTTTCGGCCGAGATGCCGAAAGCAGTGCGGTAGGGCTCAGCGATCGAGACCGATAGTTGGTAGGTGCCAGGGTCGATCTTCAGGTTCTGTCCGAGCGTGGTGCGAGCCTGCGTCGACCATCCTTCGTCGATTCCCAGAACCATGCCTCGGGTGAACGGTGAGGACCAGCAGAAGAACGGGAAGGTCGGTACTATCGGTCCGCTGTCATCGATCCGTTCTGGTTGCCAGCTGTTCGGGCAGAAGGCCCGCGTGACGTCCTTCAGCGGCGTGCCATTGCGCTTGGCGAGCTCGGTGGTCATGAAGGCGGGGAGGCCGCCTGACATGGTCTGCTCGGGCAGATCGGCGATGGGGAGGGTGTCGATGATGTCGCCATTGGCGTCCCGAACCACCTGGCTCGTGGTTACCGGGTCGTCGTAGGTGGCGCGCTGGTGCCAGACCTCGAAGGAGCCCCCGTCAGCGGCAACGAAGACGGGGAGGTGTACTTCGTAGCGCCCTTTCGGGTAAAGGTGGATGACGGCGCTGTCGGATCCGGCAATCAGCCGAATGCTGGGCGGTGGGAGGGGTTCGGCACTGGCCTGCGTTGCCAGTGCGGTCGCTGGCAACACGAGCGCGGTGAGCGCTATTGCGAAAGTGCGGACGTGACGCTGACGACCGAACATGAAGTCCCCGTTTCCCAGGCCAGCCCAGTGGTGAGGCATTTGTACCACTGTGAGCGTGCTGAAAGGGAAGCTTGGCCGATCCGTTGCCGTGTCGGTCGCTCGACTAGCCGGCTAGCGTCCCGGAGAAGACCTGCCAGGCGAGCGCCGACTTGGCGACCAGGCTGAGCATGACGTAGGTGCGCTCACCGACGAGGTAGTCCGACCATCGGCCGACCTGCTTGTACTGCAGCCACTGGTTCAGGGCGAAAATGTTGAAGAAGAAGAAGAGCGATACGAAGATGCCGTAGACGAAGACGGGAGGTTCTGCTCCAGACGTCGAGCCGGGAGCGATGAGATACCAGGTGATGACGACCCACGGAACAACACCGGCAATGCATCCGAAGATGAATGGGAGCCAGCCCCCGCTCCCTGGGCTCTCGTACCGCTCCTGGAGCCAACCGAACAAGATCATGGCGGCGTTCACGCCGAAGATGGCGATGATTGCTGCGATGTCGCTGATCCCGGTGAGCTGGGCGATCAGCACGATCATGAGCGATGACGAGATCGCATACTCCACCCAGCGTGCCTCGTTGCGCTGTAGCGCCAGGTTTCCCTCGTACCAGGGGTAGACCCAAGGGCTGATGATGATGAGGTGGGCCGCCGCCGACAGCGCCAGGAAGCCGGCGACGGCCAGCCCGACGGGGGTGTCGAAGAGCGTGACGGTGTCGCTGGGGGTCGTTCCGGGCGGGCCGGCGAGGTAGGTGGCGGTGACGGGCAGGGTGAACCCATTGGCCAAGAAGAGGATCAGCGCGGCCTGCGCGGCGTGGAAGAGGGCAGCGACCAGGTTGTACCGACGCAGACTCATGTGGCTCCTTGTTGATGGGTGAACCGCGTTACTGGTGTTTCCCGCGGAATGATCACCTTGGATGCGGTGGGGCTCAAGCAATCCCCTAGAACGTGCCGATAGAGGCGGTGTGACACCGAACTGCCCCGACCCGATCATCCGGGCCACCTTGACCGCCGTACACCGGCGCGACCACGCGCATGGCGCCGAGCCCTGCCATCCGCACGAGGTCGAGGTTGTCCACCTCGGCCACATGGCCATGACGGTCTGTCACGACTGCAGCTACGAGTTCGGCTTCGACGACACCCACTCCTGCGAGCGGGTCGCCAGCGAGCACCGGATGGCTACCGCCTAGATCCACCGTACGGAATGTCGGCGGGTTCTCCGTCGATAGGTCAAGGCTCAGCGCCAGAATGCAGGCATGAGCGAATCACAGCGGGTCATGGTCACAGCTGGTGGCGGCGGAATTGGCGCAGTCATCGCCAGCTCTTTCGCACGCGATGGCGCCAGCGTCCGCACGTGTGATCTATCGGCCGAAGCGTTGGACGCACTCACGGCCCGAGAGCCGTCGGTCGTCGGGAGTGTCGTCGACCTCTCCGATGCCGATGCCATCGACTCTTGGTGCCGATCGGCGATCGATGACCTCGGTGGTGTTGACGTTCTCGTCAACAACGCCGGCATCGCCGGGCCAACTGCCGACGTTGAGGACGTGTCGCTCGAGGCCTGGCGACAATGCATCACGATCGATCTCGACAGCCACTTCCTCACCTGCCGTGCTGTCGTCCCAGTGATGAAGCAGCAGCGGTCTGGGTCGATCGTCAACATGTCGTCGACAGCTGGCCAGCTTGGGTACGGCCGCCGAACTCCTTACGCCGCCGCCAAGTGGGCCGTCATCGGTCTCACCAAGTCGCTGGCGATCGAGGTGGGGCGCTACGGCGTCCGGGTCAACGCGATCTGCCCAGGCTCGGTGCGCGGCGACCGGATGGACCGGGTGATTGCGGCGGAGGCCGCGGCGCGCGGCGTCGAGGCTTCAGTCGTGGAGGCGGAGTACACCGCGTCGCAGTCGATCGCCCGCTTCGTCGACCCACAGGAGATCGCCGACATGGCAGTGTTCCTCGGCTCGCCGCAGTCGCAGATGGTCAGCGGACAAGCAATCGCGGTGGACGGCCACACCGAGACCTACCACCTCTAGACCCTGTCGAATGCACACCTGGTTGACGCCCGGGCAGGGAGCGTCCGTTCGGACCACGCCACCAGCGGATGCAGGGTTGTCCTTCGCTCCGGGGGCAGACCCGGGTGCCGGCATGGCTCAAGTACGAAGCCGGTTGCGCCGATTCTGTCCGGGGTGATTCCGTAGACCATCGGTGGTCCGCGAGGGCTTGCTGAAGGAGGATCTTGTGACCTCGACGGGCTCAGATTTGAGCGACCGCTATCGGGCCAGGCATGGTTGGGCGGCGACCAGTCGATTGCGAGCCGCCAACCAACTGCGCGAAGCATTGGGCCATCACAGCGAACTTACCCCGGTGGCTGACGCAGGTGCAGAGTTCTTTCTTCAGTTGATG
>JANLWJ010000260.1:0-3455 GCA_031364455.1 Actinomycetes bacterium
GCCGTGCCGTTGGACTAGCCGTGCCGTTGGTCTTGCCGTGCGGTTGTTCTAGCCCTGCGGTTTAACTTGATCAGGTCGATTTGTTGATGTGGGTGACGGGTCTTTGGAAGGGCGGCGGATGCGACTCGACGTCTCTATGAAGAGTCGCTATGAAGAGTTAGGTGCGCTTTCGAGTCCAGGATCGTCTGAAAAGCGCACCCAATTCACCAATCCTGATACGACCCCGACGTCACGGCCGCGATTCAAGTGATCCATGGCACCCTTGGCTCCGCCGTTGGACTAGCCCTGCCGTTGGACTAGCGCGGGTACCCGATCGCATCGTCCTCGTCGAGCGCTTCGGCGTAAGCAGGTGCTGCGCCACCTGCGGCATCACCGATGCGGTGCACCCGCATCGCGTTGGTCGAGCCGGGGATCCCCGGCGGGCTGCCTGCCACGATCGTGATGTGGTCGCCGACAGAGCATCGGTCGAACTCCAACAGCTTTGCCTCGACCTGACGCACCATGTGGTCGGTGTGCGTCACGGGGTCGACGAGGAAACTCTCAACTCCCCAGGTCAGGGAGAGCTGGTTGCGTACCTGAGGATCAGGGGTGAACGCCAGCAGTGGCACCGACGACCGATACCGCGCAAGCACCGTTGGCGTCCGGCCGGTCTCGGTAAACGCGACGAGAAACTTCGCACCCAGCTGGTTGGCAACATGGACAGCGGCGCGACAGATCGCGTCACCCTTGTTCGTGGGAAGCCCCTCGATCCTGGGGATTCGGTCGAGCGCGGTGTCCTCGATCGACTCGATGATCCGCCCCATCGTGAGAACCGACTCGACCGGGAACCTTCCGATACTCGTCTCCCCTGAGAGCATGACGGCATCGGCACCGTCCAGAACTGCGTTCGCGACATCCGACGCCTCGGCGCGAGTGGGCCGCGAAGCGCTGATCATCGACTCCAACATCTGGGTAGCCACGATGACAGGCTTGCCCTTCTCACGCGCGAGGCTGACCGAGCGCTTCTGCACCAGCGGTACCTGCTCCAGCGGCAGCTCGACTCCGAGGTCGCCGCGGGCGACCATGATGCCGTCGAAGGAGTCGAGGATCTCCGGAAGGTGCGCCACCGCCTGTGGCTTCTCGATCTTGGCGATGACCGGGCGGTGGATGCCCTCGTCATCCATGACGGCGTGCACCGGATCGACGTCCTTGGCCGTGCGCACGAAGGAGAGCGCGACCAGGTCGACTCCGCTGGTCAGGGCCCAGCGGAGATCATCGATGTCCTTGTCCGAAACGGCGGGAACGCTCACCATGGCGCCCGGAAGGTTGATGCCCTTCGCATCCGACAGGGTGCCTCCCTCGACCACGCGAGTGACCACTGCCGGTCCGTTCACCTCCGTCACCCGCAGGAGCACACGTCCGTCATCGACCAGGATCGGATCGCCGACCGACACGTCGTTGGCCAGCCCGAGGTGGGTCGTCGAGACAACTTCCTGGTCACCGGGAACGTCCTCGGCGGTGATCACGAAACGCGCGCCGGGCCGTAACAGAACCGAGCCGCTGGCGAACCGGCCGAGGCGGATCTTCGGGCCCTGCAGGTCGGCCAGCACGCCGACCGCTCGCCCCGTGGCCTCTGAGGCCTGCCGCACGAGCGCTACCGATCGCGCATGGTCTGCGTGGGTTCCGTGGCTGAGGTTGATACGGGCCACGTCCAGACCCGCTTCGACCAGGGCTGTGACGGTGCCCAGAGTGCTGGAGGCCGGACCGAGCGTTGCGATGATCTTGGCGCGGCGCATGGGTTGGAGCCTATCGAGGCCGACAGCTCACCCCCACGCTGGCAACGCCGGCAGAAACGGTGCGATCAGGTGAGGCGGGTCGCGCGGACACGGTGTTGGTTCAGTGCGGCCGTCCCGCCACCAACCGACACGATCATGGCCACCGGGAGTGCCAGCAAGTCTGAATCACTACACCCCTTGTCATTCGAACACCTGTTCGATACACTGGCAAGGACGGTGCATCTGCATGACAGCGCACCCACGAGAGATATGTCGAGCCACGGCGAGAAACGGCGAGCCCCTCACCCGAGCGTATGGCTCTAGGTCACGTCCTCTCCCGGGAGCAACGCATGAATCGTCCCCTCCCCGTTCGGCCACAGGGCCTTCGTCCGCGTTCGAAGCCGAACGCCCCACGACTGGACGCCCTCACCGACGCCGTCGAGGTTGCCCTGGACGTCGATGTTGCGACCGCTCCACCTCGGCTGCTCGCCGACGAGGTCATCGTGCTCTTTGCGGCCGTCAACCGGCTGCACGCGATGGCGCTGGCACGCTTGGCACGGGTGGACGCCAACGGGGTGGCCGCGCTCGAGACAGGGAGCAGCACGGCGTCCTGGCTGCGCCACCACACCGGCCTCCCCTCGGGGCAGGCTTCAGACCTGGTGCGGACCGCTCGCGAGCTCCGAGACTGCTTGACCGCCACGGAAACTGCCCTCGAGCGCGGTGAGATCACTGTGCATCACGCTCGCACGATCGCTCGCACCGCACGACTGGTCCACGATCGGGTCCGTCCAGAGGACGAAGGCAATGCCGTAGCCGAAGTCGAGAGCGTCATGCTTGACGTCGGTCGCTCCGTCGACGCCGGGTCCCTCGCGGGATTTGCGACCAGGGTCCGGCAAGTTGTCGATCCTGAAGGTGCACTCGCCGACGCCAACCGCGCGCACGAGCGACGCTGGCTCTCCACCTCGACAACCCTTGACGGAATGGTGAGCATCGACGGCCTGTTCGACGCCGAAGCTGGCGCTGTCCTGCTGACGGCGCTGGCGTCGGCGACGGCTCCGCAGGGGCCGGACGACCACCGAAGCGCCGGGCAGCGCCGCGCCGACGCCTTGGTCGACGTCTGCTGTTTCGCCCTCGACACCGGGCAGCCGAGCGCCTCTGGCGGGGTACGCCCGCACCTGCTCGTCACCACACCGCTGGCAGCAGTCACCGGTCGCGCTTCCGATGGCACTGCTCCAGCTGACGTAGCGGAGCTCGCCTGGACCGGCCCGGTCACCGACGATGCAGCGCGCCGGCTCGCCTGCGATGCCGAGATCACCCGAGTGGTTCTCGACTCCCAGTCACAACCACTCGATGTGGGACGAACCACTCGCACGGTCCCCAGTCACCTACGACACGCGTTGATCGTCCGCGACCGGGGATGTGTCGCAGAGGGCTGCGACCGACCGTCAGCCTGGACGGAGGCGCACCACGTCGTGCACTGGGCCGAAGGCGGCCGAACATCATTGGAGAACTTGGTGCTGCTCTGCCGGACCCACCATCGCAAGGTCCACGATGGCGGCTGGGAGTTCGGTCTCATCGGCGGATGTTGGCGCCTCGTCCCTCCCGAACGCGAGCGCTTGCGCTACCCGGGAGCGGATCGGCAGCTACCCGATTCCAGCGCCGACCCAGGAACCGACCAGATACGTGATCCCGGCGGCGGCG
>JANLWJ010000327.1:0-3742 GCA_031364455.1 Actinomycetes bacterium
CCGGCGTCGAGGTCCGCGTCAAGCCGCCGCGGTCGCCCTCACCGTGGCGGCGCTCGGAGCACTCGTCCCGCTTCTGGACCTGCGCATCGGTCCCTACCTCGATGGCTGGGTGCTGCTCGGGGCAGGCGCTCAGCTGCTCAAGATCACCGTCGACACCATTTTGCAGTGCGCGGTCGACGACGATATGCGCGGACGCGTATTCATCGCCTACGACATCGTCTTCAACGTGTCATTCGTTCTTGGTGCCGCGGTAGTCGCCGTTCTTCCGATGAGCACGCTCGCCGGCGTCTCGACGGCCGCTGCGATCGGCCTCGGGTACCTCCTGCTCGCGGGTGCGGCCTGGCGGCCAAACAACCCAACGACAACTCACTGACGAGTCGCCCACCACGCGCGCAGCACCTCGATCGCCTCGGCGCGGTCGAGCGGCCCCCGATCCAGACGGGTCTCGAGCAGGTACTGGTAAGCCTCGCCCACTGCCCGACCCGGTGGAATCTCGAGGATCGCCATGATGTCGTTGCCGTCGAGGTCGGGGCGGATCGCGGCGAGCTCCTCAGCTTCGGACAGCGCGGCGATGCGATCCTCGAGGCTGGTGTAGGCCGCCGCCAGTGACGCCGCCTTGCGTCGGTTGCGCGTCGTGCAGTCCGCACGAGTGAGTGAGTGAAGCCGCGACAGCAAGGGACCTGCGTCTCGCACGTAGCGGCGCACAGCGGAGTCGGTCCACTCTCCTTCGGCATACCCGTGGAAACGCAGGTGCAGCTCGACGAGCTCGGAGACGTCGGCGACGAGGTCCTTCGGGTAGCGCAGCGCCTTCATGCGCTTGCGCGTCATCCGTGCCCCGACCATCTCGTGATGGTGGAAGGACACACCCCCGCCCTCCTCGAACCTGCGCGTCGCCGGCTTGCCGATATCGTGCAACAGGGATGCAAGTCGCAGCGTCAAGTCGGGGCCGTCCTGCTCGAGGTCGATCGCCTGCTCCACAACGGTCAAGGTGTGTTCGTAGACATCCTTGTGTCGGTGGTGCTCGTCGATCTCCAGCTGAAGCGCCGGCACCTCGGGGATGAACTGGTCGGCAAGCTTGGTGTCGACCAGGATGCCCAAGCCAGTGCGCGGGTTGTTCGAGAGCACCAGCTTGGAGAATTCGTCTCGAATACGTTCGGCCGACACGATGGCCAACCGCTCAGCCATCCCGGTGATCGCCGCCAGCACCGACGCCTCGACCTTGAAGTTGAGCTGCGCCGCAAAACGAGCAGCCCGCAACATCCGCAAAGGGTCGTCGTCGAACGAGTCCTCTGGGCGGCCAGGGGTGCGGAGCGTTCCAGAAGCTAGGTCAGCAACGCCGTTGAACGGGTCGACGAACCTGAGGTCAGGGAGGGCGACGGCCATCGCATTGACGGTGAAGTCACGGCGGCCCAAATCACCTTCCAGCGACGTGCCGTACTCGACGAGGGGCTTGCGTGACTCGGCGTCGTACTGCTCGGTGCGATAGGTCGTGATCTCGCAGGTGATCTGGCCGATCCGAGCACCGATGGTGCCGAAAGCCTTACCGATGTCCCAGAGAGCGTCGACGTGACCGGTCAGCAGTCGCTCGACCTCATCCGGATGCGCCGACGTGGTGAAGTCAAGGTCGTTTCCCAGGCGACCGAGCAGGGCGTCGCGAACCGAACCTCCGACGAGGCTGATCTCGTGGCCGGCGTCGGCGAAGCGCGCTCCGAGCGCACTGATCACAGGGGAGACCCGAACCAGCTCGGCGATGGCGCGCTCGCGGGCGGACTCATCTGGGGACACGGGGGGCCAGCCTATCTGGGTGTGGTGGCCGCCTCGGGGCACCAGACGCCTCCGTCCAACTCAGCGCACGACGTGCGACGGCGTAAACGGACCTAGTTGCTGGCTACCATCGCAGCATGACGTCCACCCGTCGTCGTCCGGCGCGAGGCGTCTGGCGATGGTTCGGCCTGCTGCTTGTCGCCTCGACGGCTGCGGTGCTGCTGACCCCCGGGGAAGGCGCGTTAGCTGCTCCACTCACGACCGAGCTGCGTCTTACCTCCCTGTCACCGATAGCGCTGCAGGACGGCACGACGCTGCGTGCCAAAGGCACGTTCGGATCGAGCCGCACGCTCGACGGCGTGGTGGTCCGGCTCGAGGTTGGGGCCACGGCCTTCATCTCACGCAGCGCCATCACCGAAGCGGCGTCTGACCCACCCTTCACCTCGGCGGTGATCGGCGCTGACGACGACCTCGGGAAGGTGCGCAGCGATCAAACCGAGTCGTTCTCCATCGCCGTCTCGGCCGAAGACCTGCCCTTCTCCGAACCTGGCGTCTTTCCGCTTCGGATCGTGGCCGTTGACGCAAGTACCGGGGCCGAGCTGTCTGAGACTGCGACCTTTCTGTCATGGGCACCCGATGGCGTTGGCGTCATTCCGAGCCGGGTACTGATGTTCTGGCCGATGACAGCGGCGCCAGCGCGCGACTCAACGGGGACAGTCGTCGACGACTCCCTCGCGCCAGCGCTCGCGCCAGGTGGCCGCCTGTCAACCCTTGTGCGCAGCGGTGCAAACGCTCCGGCGACGTGGGTCGTTGACCCGGCCCTCCTCGACGACGCGGCCTCACTGGGTGAGCCAGCTTCGGACCAGTGGCTGTCATCGTTTGATGCCGCAGCCGGCGCCCGCGAGGTCATCGCCCTGCCGTATGGCGATCCGGACGTCGCAGCCGTCGCTTCGGCAGGACGGCCCAGCTTCCTCCAGCAGGGCCAAGCCAAGGGCGATCGGGTCTACCAACGGTTGGTGGGCTCCACCGTACGTTCGGATCTGTCTTGGCCGGCCGACGGTGCTGGCGACGAGCAGGTCATCGCGACATCGGGGCGAGCCGGCGACACCCTTGTGCTGCTCAATGAGGAGGCTGCCCCCCTCGTCACACCCCTTCCGTACACCCCGTCGGGGCGCATCGCCTGGGAGGACCCCGAACTCGACGTCCTACTCGCTGACGACTCGGCGAGCGCACTGGTGGCTACCCCGGCCGACACCGACACCGACGTCCTGCTCGCCCGCCAGCGATTTCTCGCCGAGACGCTGCTGCACTCGCTCGGGCTGTACGAGCCACGCCTGCTGGTCATCGCACCGCCGCGGCGTTGGGACCCATCGGCGCCATGGGCCGACGAGTTGGTGACGGCCATGCGACGGGCCCCGTGGATCAACCCGGTGTCGCTCGACGAAGCGGTGCGCCCCAGCGCTCCGACGGCGCCACGCCTGCCACCGACGATCCCAGCAGCCTCACTCGACAGGCAGCTTCCGGCGACCATGGTGCTCGCAGCTGCCCAAGCCCTCACCGACAACCGCCGCCTGGCTGCGATCCTGACCCGCCCGCGCCAGCTGTCGGCGCCCATCGATGACGCCCTCTTCACGTCAGTCAGCACGGCATGGCGGGCAGACCCGCTCGCCGCCGAGGCATCGCAGGGGGCAACCCTCGATCGCCTCTCCTCACAACGCAGCAGAGTTCGCATCGTCTCTCAGGGGGGAACGCTCGGTGACGACAGTGGATCCTTCCCTGTCACCATTCGTAACCAGCTGGACCAAGCAGTTCGCGTCCGGCTGGGCGTGACGTCAACTGACCCGCTTCGGCTGCGGGTCGATGGTCCAAGGGAGATCATCCGCATCGCGCCGGACGGGTCGTGGAGCGGCGAGGTCGCCCTTGACGCTGCGACGAGCGGCCAACTCTCCTTCGACGCCCAGTTGCTGACCCCTCGGCG
>JANLWJ010000337.1:0-3898 GCA_031364455.1 Actinomycetes bacterium
CGGACTTCCTATGTCCCCCCGTCTGGCTACTCACTGACTACGGCAAGGGCCCGATTCCGGTCACTGCGACCAGGTGTCGGGCTTTTGCTGTGGTCCAAGTCCTGGTGCGGAACGGTCCGGCCACGGGGTGGCATTGGGGTCGAACGCTCCGATGGCCTCAAACTGGAGCTTCGGATGATGAGTCCCGCTTTTCTGAAGCGCGGTGTCAAAGAACAGGGCGCTCTACAAAGGCGCCCGCGAGTCAAGCGGCTCTAAGCACTCGCCCCGCGGGCTATATGGGTCTGCCCACGCCCGTTGCAGGGGCCCTCTGAAAGAACCGCACTGTGGCGGGCAAGGACGTGGTGTGATGCGTGATGATGAAGTGACTTCACGGGTGTTCGCAGCGTTGATCGCGGCATCCTACGTAGTCCACGGTCGCGCCCCGTCTGTCTGAGTCACAGCGCCGGCGCTGGTCGTGGTCCGGCGGGTCTTCTCCCGCCGGATCCCACATAGTCCCTCGGCCTTCATCAGTCGCTCCACGGTGCAGCGAGCCACCTGCTGGGCCTGCCGGTTGAGCTCGGCCCACACTTTGCGAGCGCCGAAGACACCGATGTTGTCGTTGTGGACCTTGCCGATCAGTGGCACCAGTTCGGCGTCCCGCACCGCCCTGGCCGAGGGCGGCCTAGACTTGGCTGCGTAGTAGGTGCTCGGGGCGATCTGGACGTCTGCTGTGCGCAGAACCTCACAAATCGGCTCGACCCCGAGCCGCAGGCCATCGACAAGCAGATCTTTGTGCTCGTCGATGTAGGCCACGATCACTTCAGTTTGCGGTCGAGTCCGCTGCCGCGGAAAAAGCCGACGCCGTCCGCAAGATCTCATTCGCCCGCCGTCGACAGACTGCTCCGACATCGCCGAGTTCCTCGACCTCGTGAGTAGACAGACAAGACTGGACTGTGTGAACGAGCGCAACGCGGCGTGTCGTCTCCGGGGTTCATCCAAGGTGTATACCCGCCC
Organism: Actinomycetes bacterium; assembly: GCA_031364455.1. Classification (GTDB taxonomy): domain Bacteria; phylum Actinomycetota; class Actinomycetes; order JAHEKZ01; family JAHEKZ01; genus JAHEKZ01. The sequence continues at coordinate 994 of JANLWJ010000337.1, forward strand.
CAGGATGCGCTGCTCCAGCGCTATTTCTAGCGAAATCTTGCAGTTCGGGGACCTGTCGTCTCGGGTATGTAGTCAAATGTGCCAGCTATAGCTGCCTTGCTTCAGGGTGGTGTCCAGCTGCCTCGGAGTGTGAGCAAACGCCTGCCGAACCACTCAACCCTCGACTAACCTGCACTCAAGGGGCACGCGATGCCCGCGTGCGGGAGGCGGAGATGCGGGCATCAACTATCGGCAAGGTTGTGCCGCTGATACTTGCGATCTGCCTTGCCGGCGTCGGCTGTACGGGATCGTCGACAGATTCTGTGAGCCCGAATCCGACGTACAAAAACTCGGGGTGCGCCAGTGTGCTGACCGCAACGAAGCGAGCGCTTCGAGGCGTCGGCGTCGCCGTGGGGCTTGACGAGGCCGAAGACGAACTCATCGCAGCACGAGACCAGCTTGCGATCTATGAGCTCACGGCCGACGACACCCTTCGTACGGATGCGCAGCAGCTCCACGACGCTCTTGCGAAACTCTACGACACACTGCAAAGCGATCCAAATGACAAAGTTCTGAACGCGGCTGTGACTACTGCGGCAAAACGGTTGGGCGTTATTCAAAGGAGGTGCGGCAGCCCACCATCGGCTACGAGCGAGCTTCCGGCGGGAGCCAAAAAGATCAAGCACGTCATCATCGTGATGCAGGAGAATCGATCGTTCGACCACTACTTCGGGACCTTCCCCGGAGCGGACGGTATACCGATGAAGAACGGAGTTCCAACGGTCTGCATTCGTAACCCCGCAACGGGAGGATGCACCGCGCCCTTCCACATATCAGATGTCGTCCATGAGGGAGGTCCGCACACCCTTGAGACTTCCCGCGCCGATATCAATGGCGGGAAGATGGACGGCTTCATCGCAGAGTGGAACAAGACACGAACATACTGCCTTGACCCCGAGCACGCGGGCGGTCAGAAATGCCAAACCAAGAGCAACTACCCCGCTGTCGTCGGAAACCACGACAGTCGTGAGATCCCTAACTACTGGGAGTACGCCAAACAGTTCGTCTTACAGGATCACATGTTCGCATCGAACATGGGCTGGAGTCAGCCCGCACATCTGGCTATCGTTTCCGGATGGAGCGCAGCATGTAAGTCCCCGTATGTCGCTATCACTTGCCGACCTTCGGTCACATTCAATGATGTAGACGCCGCTTGGCCAGATGCACCCAGTTACGGGTGGACCGACATCACCTATCTACTGGAAAAGTTCGGCGTGAGCTGGCGCTACTTCGTGGCACCGGGATCCGTCGACGACTGCGAAGGTACAACCGACGAGCAAATCCACTGCACGCCGGGAGTTGGCGACTTCGAGCCAATCGGTACGCCGGAACCCTGGAATCCCCTGCCTGACTTCACAACCGTCCAGGAGAACAACCAAGTGGGGAATGTACAGTTCCATCCCAAGTTCTTCAAAGCGGCTCGGGAAGGCACGCTCCCTTCGGTCACCTGGGTCATGCCCGGTTGGTACGACAGCGAACACCCGCCCGAGTCAGTAGCCAGCGGACAAGCTTGGGTGACCAGGGTCGTGAACGCGGTCGCGAAGGGCCCCAATTGGAAGAGCTCTGCAATCTTCGTTGCGTGGGACGACTGGGGAGGCTTTTATGATCACGTGCCGCCTCCGAAGCTGGACAAGTTTTCGTACGGACTGCGCGTGCCTGCTTTCATGATCAGTCCTTATGCGAAACGAGGCATGATCGATTCCCAGGAGCTGAGCTTCGATGCGTACTTAAAGTTCATTGAAGACCTCTTTCTCGACGGACGCCGAATAGACCCGTACACCGATGGGCGTTGGGACCCCCGTCCTCGAGTCGCCGAAGAGGCGCCGGATCTGGGCGATCTGATGAAGGAGTTCGACTTCAGCCAGAAACCGCGGGCTCCGATCGTGTTGCCGCCCTATCCCAGTCCCTAACCACGTTCGTGTACAAGAGGATTTCTTCGATCTCATCGCGCATCTGCGCAACCTATCCGCTTCCGATGAGTGGAAGTCGGCAATGAGGCATCAAGATTGATTAGCTTCAGCCATCCTTGAGTGAAGTAATGACGCGCGTCGAGCACTGTGGGCATCCTCGCGCGGGGTGTTGATCAGCTACTTCCGAAACTGGGACCGGACCGAGCTTGACGTAACCAGCGTTCTGGTAGTCGATCACGAGATCTCCTGAGCTATTGGTGGCCGCGCCAACTGGGTTTCGGTGAGGGCCTAAGTGCTGCCGCTGATCTCGACACTGTCACGACCTGACTTGAGATCCGACGGGAGGAGACCCGAGGACAGGCGCCGCTCGGCGCAGTATCTCGAGGCGGGTGGCGCGGGATGCTCGCAAGCCGGACCCGGTTGTCACCTTTCCGACCTCGCGGGCTGGCCTCGAGCACAGAGCGGCTAACTCGGGTGCCGAACGCCGCGCTAGCCATGCGGCACCGGGAGGCCGGCCGGTCTCCCACTAACCCATGGGCGGGTCAGGGGACCAGTCGGCCTTCGCGCTGAATTAGCCGTTCGGCGGTTCTTCGCCCCGCTTATGGGCGAGGTTCCGGCTCAACAGTCGGGGCTGGTCACCCCCGCATGGGGTCAGTTAGAACCAGCCGGCCCGGACCTGAACAGAAGGGGACCGACATGCGGCTACCGCACAAAGGTCGAGCTCTCACCATCACGTCGTTTGCGGCCGTCGGAGTTCTGGTGGCGGGCAGCATCGCCTGGGCCGCCATCCCAGACGCTAACGGGATCATTCACGGCTGCTACGCCAAGTCCGGTGGGTCGGTCAAGGTGATCGACACCGCCAAGCTCAAGACCTGCCCCACCGGCTACCTGCCACTGGACTGGAACCAGCAAGGCATCCCTGGAACTGACGGCACCAACGGCACCAACGGCACCAA